>NZ_JBHYUU010000116.1:0-27758 GCF_042749955.1 Kitasatospora sp. NPDC059462
CACGGACACCGCGCCCCTCACCCGACGCCCGGCACCCCGCGCCCCACCGGGCCCGCGGCACCGGACCCGGATCCGGATCCGGATCCGGATCCGGATCCGGGTCGGCGCACGCCCGTCACCCGATGTCCGTCGGATCGATCCGCACCTTGACCGCCTCCGGCGTCCGCAGCGCGATCCGCGCGATCTGCGCCGCCTTCAGCGCCGTCGCCAGCGCCGCGCCCTGCCCGGGCGGCACCCGCAGCAGCGCGCGCTCCTGCTCCTCCCCCCGCAGCGCCGTGACCGGCACCGGCCCGAGCACGTCCGCCTCCTCCGGCAGCCGCACCAGGTTCAGCAGGTCCGCCACCGCCGCCGGGCTGCCGGTCACCGAGGCCATCCGGGCGACCGGCGGGAAGTGCAGCTGGGCGCGTTCGTCCAGCTCCAGCCCGGCGTGCCCGAGCGGGTCCCAGCGCACCAGCGCCTGTACCGGGCGCGCCGTGGGCTCGGCGACCACCACCACCGTCCCGCCCTCGGCGGCCGGCCGCACCAGCGCAGCGGCGGCCAGCCAGAGCCGCAGCGTCTCCTCCCCGGCCCGCAGGTCGGGCCGGCTGAGCAGCGCCCAGCCGTCCAGCAGCAGCGCCGCCGCGTACCCGCCGCCGCCCTCGACGACCGGCTCGGCGCCGGGCGTGGAGATCACCAGCGCGGGTTCGTCCGGGACGCTCGGCAGCACCGCGTCCCGCCCGGAGGTGCGCACCGGGACGCGCGGGAACGCCTTGCCCAGCTCCTCGGCGGTCCGCCGGGCCCCCACCACCTGCGCCCGCAGCCGGAACGAGCCGCACTCCGGGCAGTGCCAGTCCCGCTCCTCCTCGCCGCACCACTGGCAGCGCAGCGGCGCGTCCGCCCCGGCCGCCTCCAGCGGGCCCTCGCAGCGCCGGCAGCGGGCGGGCGTGCGGCAGCGCCCGCAGGCCAGCCGGGGCACGTAGCCGCGCCGGGGCACCTGGATGAGCACCGGCCCGCCGGCCGCCAGGCCCTCCCGGGCCGCCTCCCAGGCGACCGACGGCAGCCGGGCGGCCTGCGCGGCGGCGTCCCGGTGCTGGTCCTGGTCGGTGACGGTGCGCACCCGGGGCGCGGTGCGCCGGACGGTCTCCCGGTCGGCGGCCAGCGGCCGGGCCCAGCCGGTGCGCACCAGCTGCGCGCCCTCCACGGTGACGGCGTGGCCGCCGAGCAGGACGGCCGCGCCCTCCTCGGCGGCGCGCAGCAGGGCCACCTCCCGCACGTGCGGGTGCGGATTGCGCGGGTCGCTGTGGCTGGAGTCGCCGTCGGACCAGACCACCACCAGGCCGAGGTCGTGCACCGGCGCGAACATCGCGGCCCGGGTGCCGACGGCGGCGTGCACCGAGCCCCGGCTGACCTGGAGCCAGCGCCGGTAGCGCTCGCGCGGGCCGAGGTCGGCGGCCAGCACCGCATGCATGCCCTCGCCGAGCAGCTCGGTCAGCGCCCGGTCGACCCGGGCCACCGAGCGCCCGTCCGGCAGCACCACCAGGGCGCCGCGTCCGCCCGCCAGGGTGGCGGCGACGGCGCGGGCGATCTCGTACGGCCAGCCGGGGCCGGGCAGGGCCGTCCAGACCGCCCGGGGCGAGCCGCCGCCGGCCAGCGCGGTGAGGAAGTCCGGTCCGGCCGGGTAGCGGGACCAGCTGCCGGGCGCGGGCGCGGCCGGACGGGGGCGGGGCGGCGGCGAGGGCTCGGCCTCCGCCTTGGCGTGCCGGGGCGGCACCGCCAGCTGCAGGACGTCGGCCAGGGTGCCCGCGTACCGGTCGGCGACGGTGCGGCACAGCCGCAGCAGCTGTGGGGTGAGCACCGGCTCGGGCGAGAGGACCTGGGCGAGCGGGGCCAGCGGGCCGGGGAAGTCGCTCTTCTCCAGCCGGGCGACGATGAAGCCGTCGTGCAGCTCCCCGCCCTCGCGCTGGCCCTTGACGACGCGCGCGCCGAAGCGCACCCGCACCCGTACGCCGGGCCGGGCGTCCTCGGCCATCGCGGCGGGCACCTCGTAGTCGAAGAACTTGTCGATGGTGAGCACGCCCTTGTCGACGACCACCCGGGCGACCGGCAGGTGCTCGGCCCGCTTGGCACCGCGCCAGGTGCGCGGCTTGGCCCGGCGGACCGTCTCCCGGATGAACGCCAGCTGCTCCGGCGCCCCGCCCTCGTCACTCCCCTGCGTGCTGCTCATCGCCCCAAGTAGTACCAGGTCGCACCGACAGAACAGCAGGTGGCGGCCGCCCGGAGTGCCGGGCTGCCGCCACCTGCCGTCAGACGTCGGGCTCGGCCGATCAGGCCTCGACGGCCTTCTTCAGCTGCTCCACGCGGTCGGTCCGCTCCCAGGTGAAGTCCGGCAGCTCACGGCCGAAGTGGCCGTACGCGGCGGTCTGCGAGTAGATCGGGCGCAGCAGGTCCAGGTCGCGGATGATCGCGGCCGGACGCAGGTCGAAGACCTCGGTGACGGCCTTCTGGATCGACAGGACCGGCACGGTCTCGGTGCCGAAGGTCTCCACGAACAGGCCGACCGGCTCGGCCTTGCCGATCGCGTACGCGACCTGCACCTCGGCGCGGCGGGCGAGGCCGGCGGCGACGATGTTCTTCGCCACCCAGCGCATCGCGTACGCGGCCGAGCGGTCCACCTTGGACGGGTCCTTGCCGGAGAAGGCGCCGCCGCCGTGGCGGGCCATGCCGCCGTAGGTGTCGATGATGATCTTGCGGCCGGTGAGGCCGGCGTCGCCCATCGGGCCGCCGATCTCGAAGCGGCCGGTCGGGTTGACCAGCAGGCGGTAGCCCTCGGTGACGAGCTTGATGCCCTGCTCGGCCAGCGCCTTCAGCTCCGGCTCCACGACGAACTCGCGGACGTCGGGGGTCAGCAGCGACTCCAGGTCGATGTCACTGGCGTGCTGGGTGGAGACGACGACGGTGTCGAGGCGGACGGCCTTGTCGCCGTCGTACTCGATGGTGACCTGGGTCTTGCCGTCGGGGCGCAGGTACGGGATGGTCCCGTTCTTGCGGACCTCGGTCAGGCGGCGCGAGAGGCGGTGGGCCAGGGTGATCGGCAGCGGCATCAGCTCGGGCGTCTCGTCGGACGCGTAGCCGAACATCAGGCCCTGGTCGCCGGCGCCCTGCCGGTCCAGGTCGTCCTCGTCACCCTCGACCCGGGCCTCGTAGGCGGTGTCGACGCCCTGGGCGATGTCGGGCGACTGGGCGCCGATCGAGACCGAGACGCCGCAGGAGGCGCCGTCGAAGCCCTTCTTGGAGCTGTCGTAGCCGATCTCCAGGATCTTGTCCCGGACGAGCTGGGCGATCGGGGCGTACGCCTTGGTGGTCACCTCGCCGGCCACGTGCACCTGGCCGGTGGTGATGAGCGTCTCCACCGCGACCCGGGAGGCCGGGTCCTCGCGGAGGAGAGCGTCAAGAATGGTGTCGCTGATCTGGTCAGCGATCTTGTCGGGGTGGCCCTCGGTGACGGACTCCGAGGTGAACAGGCGGCGAGACACAGCGCTCCCTGGGGTTGCAGCGGCTGCTGACTGAAAGACCCCGGACGGATCCGGGGGCTTCCGGAAAGACTTGATTCCTGGAGTGTAACGGTCAGCTACCGAGGAACGTCACGCGATTCCGCAATTGAAGACCGTCCGCCCACTCTGCGAGATCACCCGGCGGAAGGATCGAGCCGTTCCGCGACCAGGTCCCAGACGACGTCCGCGAGCGCCTCCTTCGGACCCACCGGGACGGGCGTCTCACTGCCGTCGGAGCCCAGCACCACGGCCTCGTTGACGTCCTGGCCGAAGGCCTTGCCGTCGCCGACCTCGTTGACGACCAGCAGGTCGCAGCCCTTGCGGGCGAGCTTGGCGCGGCCGTTCGCGAGCACGTCGTCGGTCTCCGCCGCGAAACCCACGACGACTTGGCCCGAACGGGTGCGGTGGGCGGAGAGCTCCGCCAGGACGTCGGGGTTGCGGACGAGCGCGACCGGCGCCGGCTCGACGCCCTCGACCTTCTTGATCTTGCCCTCGGCGTAGACCGCGGGCCGGAAGTCGGCCACCGCGGCGGCCATGACCACGGCGTCCGCGTCCTGGGCCGCCTCCAGCGCGGCCGCCCGCAGCTCCAGTGCGGTCGCCACCCGGACCACGTCCACCCCGGCCGGGTCGGGCAGCGCGGCATTGGCCGAGATCAACGTCACACGGGCACCACGGGCGGCGGCGGTCGCCGCGAGCGCGTAGCCCTGCTTGCCGGAGGAGCGGTTGCCGAGGTACCGGACCGGGTCCAGCGGCTCGCGGGTGCCGCCGGCCGAGACCACCACGTGCCGGCCGGCCAGGTCGGTCCGCCCGCCGCCGTGGCGCAGCACCGCGCGGCAGGCGTCGAAGATCGCGGCCGGCTCGGGCAGCCGGCCCTTGCCGGTGTCCTTGCCGGTCAGCCGCCCGCTGGCGGGCTCCAGCACGATCACGCCCCGGCGGCGCAGCGTGGCGACGTTCTCCCGGGTCGCCGGGTGCTCCCACATCTCGGTGTGCATCGCGGGCGCCAGCACGACCGGACAGCGCGCGGTGAGCAGGGTGTTGGTCAGCAGGTCGTCGGCGAGCCCGTGGGCGGCCCTGGCCATGAGGTCGGCGGTGGCCGGGGCGACCACCACCAGATCGGCGTTCTGCCCGATCCGCACGTGGGGGACCTCGTGCACGTTCTGCCAGGTCTCGGTGGCAGCCGGACGGCCGGAGAGCGCCGCCCAGGTGGCCTCACCGACGAAGTGCAGCGCGGCCGCGGTGGGCACCACGGTCACCTGGTGGCCGGACTCGGTGAACCGCCGCAGCAGCTCGCACGCCTTGTACGCGGCGATGCCGCCGCTGACGCCGAGCACGACGCGCGGTGCGTCCGTCCCCTCCGTGCTGCCGCTCATGTTCCCCAGCTCTCCTCGTGCGGTCCTCGGGTGCCTGCCAACCCTACGGCGCGCCGGTGATCACCCGCACGGTGGCACCCCCCGCACGCGCGGGAACGCCGAAGGGCCCGTCGGAGCGGAACTCCGACGGGCCCTTCGAACGTGGGTGGGCCCGCCTCAGGCGGCCTCGACCGCCTCGGCGGTCAGCATGCCGGCGTTGATCTCGCGCAGCGCGATCGACAGCGGCTTCTCGTGCACGTGGGTGTCGACCAGCGGGCCGACGTACTCCAGCAGGCCCTCGCCGAGCTGGGAGTAGTACGCGTTGATCTGACGCGCACGCTTGGCCGCGTAGATGACCAGGCTGTACTTGGAGTCGGTGGCCTCAAGCAGCTCGTCGATCGGCGGGTTGATGATGCCCTCGGGCGCGGTCATGGAAGAGGACACGCGAAAACCTTCCGAAAGGGTGGAAAAGACAACAGGTCAGCCTACACCGAGCAAGGCTAGCAGTTCGCTCGCCACCTGCTCGACGGAGGTGTTGACCAGGGTCGTGTCGAACTCCGGCTCGGCTGCCAGCTCGACCTTCGCGGCCTCCAGCCGCTTCTCGATCACGTCCTGCGGCTCGGTGCCCCGGCCGGTGAGCCGGCGGACCAGCTCGTCCCAGCTCGGCGGGGCCAGGAAGACCAGCTGCGCCTCGGGCATGGACTCGCGCACCTGGCGCGCGCCCTGCAGGTCGATCTCCAGCAGCACGGGTTCGCCGCGCTCCAGCTTCTCCTGGACCGCCGCCCGGGGGGTGCCGTAGCGGTTGCCGGCGAACACCGCCCACTCCAGCAGCTCACCGTTGGCGATCAGCTTGTCGAACTCGTCGTTGTCGACGAAGTGGTACTGGACCCCGTTCTGCTCGCCCGGCCTCGGGTGGCGGGTCGTCGCCGACACCGAGAGCCAGACCTCGGGGTACTGCTTCCTCATATGAGCGACGACCGTGCTCTTGCCGACCCCCGAGGGGCCGGAGAGCACGGTCAGCCGCGGACGCTCACTCATGCACCGATTATCCCGGATCGCGGACGATCCCGGGACCACGGGGCACGGTCAGGCGGCACCGCCGCCGAACTCCCGCTCCAGGGAGGCGATCTGGTTTGTTCCGAGACCACGGACGCGGCGGCTCTCGGAGATGCCGAGCCGCTCCATGATCTGCTTGGCGCGAACCTTGCCGACGCCCGGAAGCGACTCCAGCAGGGCGGAGACCTTCATCTTGCCGATCACGTCGTTGTCGGCCTTGCCGGCCTTGATCACCTCATGCAGGGAGGCGCCGGAGTGCTTGAGCCGGTTCTTGACCTCGGCGCGCTCCCGGCGAGCCTCGGCGGCCTTGGCGAGCGCGGCGGTGCGCTGTTCAGGGGTAAGGGGCGGAAGAGCCACGCCGTTCACCTCAGGGTGGATGGAAGGGATTGAACTAGGACTGTTGTGCTTCCCAGGGCACCGGTCGGAGGGCGAACTCGCCGCCCCTGACCTGCGGGAGCAGCAGGTTTCGCGGCTCCTCGGTGACCTATCGCCGGACACTACCCGGATTGCGGCGCCGCGTCAGGAAAAGAACACGAAAAGTCCTGGTCAGCCGAGGCCGACCAGGACTTTCCCGGGCAAAATGACCGTGATTGCGAACCTTTGGCGGCACCGATGTGACGGCGCTCACGTCAAGTCCCCGCTCCGCGGAACCGTCGCAGCCCGTCATGGCGGTGCTGCACGGCGTTCGCCAGGAGCGAACCCCGCCGTCCCGTCCGTTACTTGACCGCCTCCGCGTACTCCTGGACAAAACGGTCGGCGGCCGCGCTCAGCGCCGCCACCGAGGGGCCGTGCTTCAGCACGTCCCGGCTGACGCTCGGCACCACGTTGCGCACCGAGGCGCCGAACACCCGCGGCAGGTCCGCCATGGTCGCGCCCTGGGCGCCGATCCCCGGGGCGAGCAGCGGGCCGTTGATCGCCAGGTCCACGCCCGCGTCCGCCAGCGTCGCCCCGACCACCGCGCCGAACGAGCCCAGCGGCTGCGCCCCGGCGTTCTCGGCGGCCAGCTGCCGCAGCACCGCGGCCGCCACCGGCTCGCCGTCCGCGCCCACGGCGCGCTGCACCTCGGCGCCCTCCGGGTTGGAGGTGAGCGCCAGCGCGAAGACGCCCGCGCCGTTGGCCGTGGCGAGGTCCAGCGCCGGGCGCAGCGAGCCGAAGCCCAGGTAGGGGCTGACCGTCACGGCGTCCGAGAACAGCGGGCTGCCGGGCGACAGGAAGGCCTCGGCGTAGGCGGCCATGGTGGAGCCGATGTCACCGCGCTTGGCGTCCATCAGGACGAGCGCACCGGCCGCCCGGGCCTCCGCCACGGACTTCTCCAGGACGGCGACGCCCCGCGAGCCGAAGCGCTCGAAGAAGGCGGCCTGCGGCTTGAGCACGGCCACCCGGCCGGCCAGCGCCTCGACGACGGTGCGGCTGAAGGTCTCCAGGCCCGCGACGCTGTCCTCCAGGCCCCAGGCGGCGAGCAGGGAGGCGTGCGGGTCGATGCCGACGCAGAGCTGACCGCGGGTGTCCAGGGCGTGGCGCAGGCGGGTGCCGAAGGGGGCGAGGGTCATGACGTCCTTCCGGGGAGCATGAGAGGAGGGGTTCAGGCGGCCGTGCGGTCGTCCACCGCGCTGCCGACGGCCGCGGCCAGGCTGCGGAAGCCGCCGGCCCGGACGCGCTCGGACAGGCCCTTGTGGATGCGCCGGCACCAGAACGGGCCCTCGTAGATGAAGGCGCTGTAGCCCTGGACCAGGTCCGCGCCGTGCACGATCCGCTGCCAGGCGTCCTCGGCGGTCTCGATGCCGCCGACCGAGACCAGCACCAGCCGCCCGCCGGTGCGGGCGCGCAGCCGCTGGAGGACCTCCAGCGCGCGCTCCTTGAGCGGGGCGCCGGACAGGCCGCCCATGCCGATCTCCTCCACCCGGGCGGCGTCGCTGCGCAGGCCCTCGCGGCCGATCGTGGTGTTGGTGGCGATGATGCCGTCCAGGCCCAGCTCCAGGGCCAGGTCGGCGACCTCGTCGACGTCCTCGTCGGCCAGGTCGGGGGCGATCTTGACCAGCAGCGGCACGTGGTGCGGGGTGGTCCGGTCGGCGGCCTCGCGCACCGCGCTCAGCAGCGGCCGCAGGTGCTCGACGGCCTGAAGGTTGCGCAGCCCGGGGGTGTTCGGCGAGCTGACGTTGACCACCAGGTAGTCGGCGTAACGGGCCAGCCGCTCGGTGGACTTCACGTAGTCGGCGACCGCGTCGGCCTCCTCGACCACCTTGGTCTTGCCGATGTTGACGCCCACCACCGGGGTGGAGCTGGTGTGCGGACGCGCGGCCAGCCGGGCGGCGACCCGGGCCGAGCCCTGGTTGTTGAAGCCCATCCGGTTGATCAGGGCGCGGTCCTCGACCAGCCGGAACAGCCGCGGCTGCGGGTTGCCCGGCTGCGCCTCGCCGGTCACGGTGCCGATCTCGACGTAGTCGAAGCCGAGCATCGACAGGCCGTCGATGCCGACGCCGTTCTTGTCGAAGCCGGCCGCCAGGCCGAACGGGCCGGGCAGCGCGAGGCCGAGGGCGTCGGTGCGCAGCGCCCGGTCGCGCGGGGCGAGCACCAGCCGCACCAGGCCGCGCAGGCCGGGCACCGAGGAGGCCAGCCGGATCCAGAAGAAGGCCAGGTGGTGGGCCTTCTCGGGGTCCATCTTCTTGAAGACGAGGTCGAACAGCAGCTTGTACACAAAGTCCTCCCAGGGCATGGAAGTGGGGGGCACCCGACGGTACTGGTGCCCCCCACTGGAGTGGTGCTAGGCGCGGCCGGCGTTGATCAGCTCGGCGTGCTCCTGGAGCGACATGACGCCGACCTCGTCGCGCAGCAGCCGGTCGATGCCCTGGACGGCGGCACCCATGGCCTGGACGGTGGTCAGGCAGGGCACGGCGCGGGCGATGGCGGCGGTGCGGATCTCGTAGCCGTCGAGGCGCCCGCCGGTGCCGTACGGCGTGTTGATGATGAGGTCGACCTCGCCGTCGTGGATCAGCTGGACGATGGTCCGCTCGCCGTTCGGGCCCTCGCCCTCGCTGTGCTTGCGCACCACGGTGGCGGGGATGCCGCCGCGCTGCAGAACCTCGGCGGTGCCGGCGGTGGCGAGCAGCTCGAAGCCGAGGCCGACCAGCGCGCGGGCCGGGAAGACCAGGTTGCGCTTGTCGCGGTTGGCGACCGAGACGAAGACCTTGCCCTTGGTCGGCAGCGCGCCGTAGGCCCCGGTCTGGGACTTCGCGTAGGCGGTGCCGAAGACCCGGTCCAGGCCCATGACCTCGCCGGTGGAGCGCATCTCCGGGCCCAGGACGGTGTCCACGCCACGGCCGTGGACGTCGCGGAAGCGGCTCCACGGCATCACGGCCTCCTTGACCGCGATCGGCGCGTCGGCGGGCAGGGTGCCGCCGTCGCCCTCGGCCGGCAGCAGGCCCTCGGCGCGCAGCTCGGCGACGGTGGCGCCGAGCGAGATGCGGGCGGCGGCCTTGGCCAGCGGCACCGCGGTCGCCTTGGAGGTGAACGGCACGGTGCGCGAGGCGCGGGGGTTGGCCTCCAGCACGTACAGGATGTCGCCGGAGAGCGCGAACTGGATGTTGATCAGGCCGCGCACGCCGACGCCGCGGGCGATGGCCTCGGTGGAGGCGCGCAGCCGCTTGATGTCGTAGCCGCCGAGGGTGATCGGGGGCAGGGCGCAGGCGGAGTCGCCGGAGTGGATGCCGGCTTCCTCGATGTGCTCCATGACGCCGCCGAGGTAGAGCTCGGTGCCGTCGAACAGGGCGTCGACGTCGATCTCCACCGCGTCGTCGAGGAAGCGGTCGATCAGCACCGGGTGCTCGGAGATCAGGCCGGCGTGGCGCTCCAGGTAGGAGGCGAGCGAGGCCTCGTCGTAGACGATCTCCATGCCGCGGCCGCCGAGCACGTAGGACGGGCGGGCGAGCACCGGGTAGCCGATCTCGTCGGCGATGGCCTTGGCCTCGGCGAAGGAGAAGGCGGTGCCGTGCTTGGGGGCGGGCAGGCCCGCGTCGCGCAGCACGCGGCCGAAGGCGCCGCGCTCCTCGGCGAGGTCGATGGCCTCGGGCTGGGTGCCGACGATCGGCACGCCGTTGTCCTTGAGCGCCTGGGCCAGGCCCAGCGGGGTCTGGCCGCCGAGCTGGACGATCACACCGGCCAGCGGGCCGGCCTGCTGCTCGGCGTGGACGATCTCCAGCACGTCCTCCAGGGTGAGCGGCTCGAAGTAGAGCCGGTCGGAGGTGTCGTAGTCGGTGGAGACGGTCTCCGGGTTGCAGTTGACCATGACGGTCTCGTACCCGGCGTCGGCGAGCGCGAAGGAGGCGTGCACGCAGGAGTAGTCGAACTCGATGCCCTGGCCGATGCGGTTCGGGCCGGAGCCGAGGATGATCACCGCGGGCTTGGTGCGCGGGGCGACCTCGCTCTCCTCGTCGTAGGACGAGTAGAAGTACGGGGTCCTCGCCGCGAACTCGGCCGCGCAGGTGTCGACGGTCTTGAACACCGGGCGGATGCCGAGCGCGTGCCGCACCTCGCGGACCACGTCGGGCCGCAGGCCGCGGATCTCGCCGACCTGCTGGTCGGAGAAGCCGTGGCGCTTGGCGTGCCGCAGCAGCTCCGGGGTCAGCTCGGCGGCCTGCGCCAGCTCGCCGGCGATCTCGTCGAGCAGGAAGAGCTGGTCGACGAACCACGGGTCGATCTTGGTGGCCTCGAACACCTCCTCCGGGGTGGCACCGGCGCGGATCGCCTGCATGACGGTGTTGATCCGCCCGTCGGTCGGCACGACCGCCTTGGCGAGCAGCTCCGCCTTGTCGCCCACCGGGCCGACCCAGGTGAACTGGGAGCCCTTCTTCTCCAACGAGCGCAGCGCCTTCTGCAGCGCCTCGGGGAAGTTGCGGCCCAGCGCCATCGCCTCGCCGACCGACTTCATGGTGGTGGTCAGCGTGGCGTCGGCGCTCGGGAACTTCTCGAACGCGAACCGCGGGACCTTGACCACGACGTAGTCGAGGGTCGGCTCGAAGGAGGCCGGGGTCTCCTCGGTGATGTCGTTGGGGATCTCGTCCAGCGTGTAGCCGACGGCCAGCTTCGCCGCGATCTTGGCGATCGGGAAGCCGGTGGCCTTGGAGGCGAGCGCGGAGGAGCGGGAGACGCGCGGGTTCATCTCGATGACGATGACCCGGCCGTCCTCGGGGTTGACCGCGAACTGGATGTTGCAGCCGCCGGTGTCGACGCCGACCTCGCGGATCACGGCGATGCCGATGTCGCGCAGGATCTGGTACTCGCGGTCGGTGAGCGTCATCGCCGGGGCGACGGTGATCGAGTCACCGGTGTGCACGCCCATCGGGTCGAAGTTCTCGATGGAGCAGACGACCACGACGTTGTCGCTCTTGTCGCGCATCAGCTCCAGCTCGTACTCCTTCCAGCCGAGGATGGACTCCTCCAGGAGCACCTCGGTGGTCGGGGAGAGCGTCAGGCCCTGGCCGGCGATGCGGCGCAGGTCCTCCTCGTTGTGGGCGAAGCCGGAGCCGGCGCCGCCCATGGTGAAGGAGGGGCGGACGACGACCGGGTAGCCGCCCAGGGTGTCGACCCCGGCGAGGACCTCGTCCATGGTGTGGCAGATGACCGAGCGGGCGGACTCGCCGTGGCCGATCTTGGCGTTGACGGCCTCGACGACGCCCTTGAACAGCTCGCGGTCCTCGCCCTTGTTGATCGCCTCGACGTCGGCGCCGATCAGCTCGACGCCGTACTTCTCCAGCGTCCCGGCCTCGTGCAGCGAGATCGCGGTGTTCAGCGCGGTCTGCCCGCCGAGGGTCGGCAGCAGCGCGTCGGGGCGCTCCTTGGCGATGATCTTCTCGACGAACTCCGGGGTGATCGGCTCCACGTAGGTGGCGTCGGCGACCTCCGGGTCGGTCATGATCGTCGCCGGGTTCGAGTTCACCAGCACGACCCGCAGGCCCTCGGCCTTCAGGACCCGACACGCCTGCGTGCCCGAGTAGTCGAACTCGGCGGCCTGGCCGATCACGATCGGGCCGGAGCCGATCACCAGGACGGACTTGATGTCAGTGCGCTTAGGCACGCTGGCCCTCCATGAGCTTCACGAAACGATCGAAGAGGTACGCCGCGTCGTGCGGGCCGGCGGCGGCCTCCGGGTGGTACTGCACCGAGAAGGCGGGCACGTCCAGCGCCTGGAGGCCCTCGACCACGTCGTCGTTGAGGCAGACGTGGGAGACCTCGACCCGGCCGTAGGGCGTGTCGCTGACCTTGTCGAGCGGTGCGTTGACGGCGAAGCCGTGGTTGTGCGCGGTGACCTCGACCTTGCCGGTGGTGCGGTCCTGGACCGGCTGGTTGATGCCGCGGTGGCCGTACTTGAGCTTGTAGGTGCCGAAGCCCAGCGCCCGGCCGAGGATCTGGTTGCCGAAGCAGATCCCGAAGAACGGGGTCCTGCGCTCCAGCACGCCCTGCGCCACGGCCACCTGGTGGTCGGCGGTGGCCGGGTCGCCCGGGCCGTTGGAGAAGAACACACCGTCGGGCTGGACGGCGTAGACGTCCTCCAGGGTCGCGCCGGCCGGCAGCACGTGCACCTCGATGCCGCGCTCGGCCATCCGCTGCGGGGTCATCGCCTTGATGCCGAGGTCCAGGGCGGCGACGGTGAAGCGCTTCTCACCGATCGCGGGCACCACGTACGGCTCGGTGGTGGCGACCTCGGCGCAGAGGTCGGCGCCCTTCATCTCGGGCGAGTTCTGCACCTTGGCGAGCAGCGCGGCCGGGTCGGCCAGCGCCTCGCCGGAGAAGATGCCGCAGCGCATCGCGCCGCGCTCGCGCAGGTGGCGGGTGAGCGCCCGGGTGTCGATGCCGCTGATGCCGACGACGCCCTGGTTCACCAGCTCGTCGTCCAGCGAGCGGCGGGAGCGCCAGTTGGAGGCGACCCGGGCGGGGTCGCGCACGACGTACCCGGCGACCCAGATCTGCTTGGACTCGTCGTCCTCGTCGTTCCAGCCGGTGTTGCCGATCTGCGGGGCGGTCATCACGACCACCTGGCGGTGGTAGGACGGGTCGGTGAGGGTCTCCTGGTAACCGGACATACCGGTGTTGAAGACCGCCTCGCCGTAGGTCTCGCCGGTCGCGCCGTAGGCCTGGCCGCGGAAGGTCCGGCCGTCCTCCAGGACGAGCACGGCAGGGACACGCTCCCGCCGTTGGCGCTGCGTGGTGGGGACAGGTGCGGTCATGACGCGGCCTCTTCCGTCTTCTTCGTCGTACGTGTTGCGGTGAGATGGGCGATCGCCTCGACCCAGGCGGTGTGCTCATCGGGGTGGTCGGCCCGGAAGCCGGAGTCCAGTTCGGTGCCCTCGTGCGTCCAGGTGACGACGAGGATCCCGGAGGGGACGACCTTGCCGGCGATCCCGGAGTCCGTGCGGGCACCGGTCAGGTGCTCGGCGGGGATCCAGAAGTCGACGTCGCCGGGGCGCTGCACCAGCAGGCCCTGCTCGCCGAGGGTCAGGTCGGCGCGGCTGCGGGTGCCCAGGCCGTGCGCGACGACCCGGTCCAGCCAGTTCCCGGCGGTGGTGGTGCCGTGGTACCGGCCGCTGGTCTCCAGGATGGTCCGCCCGGCGCGCTGCGGCACGGCCGGCAGCGGGGGGATGCCGGACTGCAGGGTGCGGCGCCAGTTCCAGCCCTGGCGCATCAGCCAGTAGACCAGGCCGATGACCAGTACCAGCCCGACCGTCCAGCCGAGGTAGCCGGGCCAGTTGGTGACCCTGGCCTGCTCCTGGGCCAGCAGGACGGCGGAGCTCACGCGAGCCCGCCCTGGTCGACCAGTTCGCCGGCCAGCACGGTCGCGGTGCCGCGCAGGAAGGTGGCGTGCACCCGTCCGGGCAGGTCGAGGCCCTTGTAGGGGGTGTTGCGGGAGCGGGTGGCGAAGCTGTCGGGGTTCACGACACCACGGTACGCGGGATCGAACAGCACCAGGTTGGCGGGCTCACCCACCGAGACCGGGCGGCCGTGCCCGGCCAGCCGGCCGATCCGGGCCGGGCGGTGCGACATCCGGTCGGCGACGCCCTCCCAGTTCAGCAGGCCGGTGTCCACCATGGTCTGCTGCACCACGGACAGCGCGGTCTCCAGGCCGACCATGCCCATCGCGGCCACGGCCCACTCGCAGTCCTTGTCCTCGGCCGGGTGCGGCGCGTGGTCGGTGGCGACGGCGTCGATGGTGCCGTCGGCCAGCGCCTTGCGCAGCGCCTGGACGTCCTCGGCGGTGCGCAGCGGCGGGTTGACCTTGTAGACCGGGTCGTAGGAGCGGACCAGCTCGTCGGTCAGCAGCAGGTGGTGCGGGGTGACCTCGGCGGTGACGTCCCAGCCCTTGGCCTTGGCCCAGCGGACGATCTCCACCGAGCCGGCGGTGGAGAGGTGGCAGACGTGCAGCCGGGAGCCGACGTGCGCGGCGAGCAGCACGTCACGGGCGATGATCGCCTCCTCGGCGACGGCCGGCCAGCCGCCCAGGCCCAGCTCGCCGGAGACCTGGCCCTCGTTCATCTGGGCGCCCTCGGTCAGCCGCGGCTCCTGCGCGTGCTGGGCGACGACGCCGTCGAAGGCCTTCACGTACTCCAGGGCGCGGCGCATGATCACCGCGTCGTCGACGCACTTGCCGTCGTCGGAGAAGACCCGCACGCCGGCCGCGGAGTCGTGCATGGCGCCGAGCTCGGCGAGCTTCTTGCCCTCCAGGCCGACGGTGACGGCGCCGACCGGCTGCACGTCGCAGTAGCCGGACTCCTGGCCGAGGCGCCAGACCTGCTCGACCACGCCGGCGGTGTCGGCCACCGGGAAGGTGTTGGCCATGGCGTGGACGGCGGTGAAGCCGCCCTTCGCGGCGGCCTGGGTGCCGGTGAGGACGGTCTCGGCGTCCTCCCGGCCGGGCTCGCGCAGGTGGGTGTGCAGGTCGACGAGGCCGGGCAGGGCGATCAGGCCGGTGGCGTCGATCTCGATGTCGGCCCGGACGTCCAGCGCGGTGCCGATCGCCCGGATCACGCCGTCGGCGAGGTGGAGGTCCTGCGGGGCACCGCCGAGGATCTGGGCGTTGCGGATCAGGTAGGTGGTCACTGAGCAGTCTCCACGGAGTCGGTGCGGGGGGTGTCGGTGAGGGTGGCTCCGCCGAGCAGCAGGTAGAGCACGGCCATCCGGACGGAGACGCCGTTGGCGACCTGCTCGACCACGGTGCAGCGCGGGGAGTCGGCGACCTCGGCCGTGATCTCCATGCCGCGGACCATCGGGCCGGGGTGCAGCACGACCGCGTGCTCGGGCAGCTGGGCCATCCGGACGGCGTCGAGGCCGTAGCGGCGGGTGTACTCGCGCTCGGTGGGGAAGAACGCGGCGTTCATCCGCTCCCGCTGGACCCGGAGCATCATCAGCGCGTCGGTCTTCGGGAGGACCCGCTCCAGGTCGTAGCTGACCTCGCAGGGCCAGTTCTCGATGCCGATCGGCAGCAGGGTCGGCGGGGCCACGAAGGTGACCTGGGCGCCGAGCGTGGTGAGCAGGTGGACGTTGGAGCGGGCGACCCGGCTGTGCAGGATGTCGCCGACGATGGTCACCCGCCGCCCGGCGAGGTCGTGGCCCGAGCCCGGGTTGAGGTGGCGGCGCATGGTGAAGGCGTCGAGCAGCGCCTGGGTGGGGTGCTCGTGGGTGCCGTCACCGGCGTTGATGACGCTGCCGTGCAGCCAGTCGGACTGCGCCAGGCGGGCCGGCGCGCCGGAGGCGTGGTGCCGGATGACGACGGCGTCGGCGCCCATGGCCTGCAGGGTGAGGGCGGTGTCCTTGAGACTCTCGCCCTTGGAGACCGAGGAGCCCTTGGCGGAGAAGTTGATGACGTCGGCGGAGAGCCGCTTCTCGGCGACCTCGAAGGAGGTCTTGGTGCGGGTGGAGTCCTCGAAGAAGAGGTTGACGACGGTCCGGCCGCGCAGGGTGGGGAGCTTCTTGACGGCCCGGCCGGAGAGCTGGGCGAGCTCCTCGGCGGTGTCCAGGATGAGCAGCGCGTCGTCGCGGCTGAGATCGGCTGCGGACACGAGGTGGCGCTTCACGCGGGTTACTCCGGGAGGTGCGGTTCGGTGGGCTGGGCGGCCAGGGCCTGGGAGGAGCGCGCGGCGTAGTCGCGGTCGCCGACGAGCACGGCGTCGACGCCGTCGCGGTCGGCCAGGCGCACCTGGACGGCTTCGCGCAGCGAGGTGGGGAGGTTCTTGCCCACGTAGTCGGCGCGGATGGGCAGCTCGCGGTGGCCCCGGTCGACGAGGACGGCGAGCTGGACGGCGCGGGGGCGGCCGATGTCGTTCAGGGCGTCGAGCGCGGCGCGGATGGTGCGGCCGGAGAAGAGCACGTCGTCGACGAGGACGACGAGCCTGCCGTCGATGCCGCCGGGCGGGATCTCGGTGTGTTCCAGGGCGCGGGCGGGCTTCAGCCGCAGGTCGTCCCGGTACATGGTGATGTCCAGGGTGCCGAGCGGGATGTCGCGGCCGGTGATCTGGGCGAGCCTGGCGTGCAGCCGGCGGGCGAGGTGGACGCCCCTGGTGTGGATGCCGAGCAGCACGACGTCCTCGGCGCCCTTGGCGCGCTCGACGATCTCGTGCGCTATCCGGGTGATGACCCGGGCGATGTCCGTGCCGTCCAGCACCTGGTGCGGCGGCCTCGGAGCGGATTCCTGGTGTGCGGTCATGCCGAAGCGGACCTCCTTCCCCGCCTCACGGGACGGGCCTTAAAGGATGTCTGGGACGCCCCGCCGGACTGCGGCGCGGGCTCCGGTCATCCTACAGCGTCATTCTCGGCCAACCGACGGCCATCATTCCGCTCCCCCGGGTTCACGCACCGGACGCACCGGTGATGCGGGCCATTCGCACGACTGCCCCATTCGGCTTGACGCAACTACCTCACTCTACGTAACCTCACAGTGAGTTACGAGACGGACGTCGGACCCACCGGTAACGGCGTCGGCAATCGCCCGTGACCCACCACTGAACGCGAAGCAA
The DNA here is from genome assembly GCF_042749955.1 of Kitasatospora sp. NPDC059462. NCBI lineage: Bacteria > Bacillati > Actinomycetota > Actinomycetes > Kitasatosporales > Streptomycetaceae > Kitasatospora > Kitasatospora sp. NPDC059462. Next base: position 16,936 of record NZ_JBHYUU010000116.1, read on the forward strand.
TCTCGTCCGGGGAGATCAATGTCCAGCGACTACGCGAAGCAGCTCGGAGGCAAGCTCCGAGCCATCCGCACTCAGCAGGGGCTCTCCCTGCACGGTGTCGAGGAGAAGTCCCAGGGGCGCTGGAAGGCAGTCGTCGTCGGCTCGTACGAGCGCGGCGACCGTGCGGTCACCGTGCAGCGGCTGGCCGAACTGGCGGAGTTCTACGGGGTCCCGGTCCAGGAGCTGCTGCCCGGCGGGACGCCCGGCGGCGCGGCCGAGCCGCCGCCGCGCCTGGTCCTCGACCTGGAGAGACTGACTCAGGTCCCGTCCGAGAAGGCCGGCCCGCTGCAGCGCTACGCGGCGACCATCCAGAGCCAGCGCGGCGACTACAACGGCAAGGTGCTGTCGATCCGCCAGGACGACCTGCGCACCCTGGCCGTGATCTACGACCAGTCGCCGTCGATCCTCACCGAGCAGCTGATCTCCTGGGGCGTGCTCAACCCCGACGCGCGCCGCGCGGTGCGCGAGGAGGAGGCGAGCTGAGGCCCGCCGCACCGGCTCCCGCCGGTCCTCCCGCCGGCCTCCCGCCCGCGGGGACGGCGGACAACAGCAGAAACGTCACGGCGCGGCCCCCGCGAGGGGTGCCGCGCCGCGGCGCGTCCGCCGGCGGTCAGCAGACCGTCTCCAGCCGGTAGCCCGGCTCGGCGGCCACCCCGTCCAGCCGCACCGACCCCTCGGCGGGCGCCCAGACCCGGCCCTCGCTGGCCCAGGCCCAGGCGGTCGGCCGGTACTCCCCGCAGGCGGCGGCGGAGCCCTGGGCGCCGTGCAGCACCGCGAGGCCGGGCAGCTCGCGGGCCAGCCCGGTGCAGAACACCGCGCAGAGCAGTTCGAGGTCCTCGTCGTTGATCCGCACCACGCCGTCCTCCCACTGGAGCACCCGGGCGGCCGCGGTCAGCCGCCCACCGGGCGCCTCCACCGACAGGCGCAGCTCGTAGACCCCGCTGCCGGCGCCGAGCAGCATCCGGCGGAACACCTCGGCGCCGCGCTCGTGGGCGTCGCGCACGGCGTCGTCGCGCTCCCCGTGGAGCCGGCCGTCGAGCAGCAGGTCGGCGTGGCGCAGGGTCAGCCCGTTCTCGCGGGCCCGGACCAGGCGGGGGACGAAGTCTCCGGCGAGCTCCTCGCCCTGGTAGGCGAGCAGTTGGGTGCGCAGCGGCGGGTTGACCAGGTAGCGGTCGCGGGCGGCCGGCTCGGCCGGGTCGAGGCCGTGCAGCAGACAGAACTCGGCGAAGTCCTGCGGGTGGAACATCCGGGCCCGGACGGTGTCGAAGCGGCGCCGGGCGTCGGCGAGCAGCTCGGCGGTCTCGCTCAGGTACTGCTCGTGGTCGGGAGCGTCGGACAGGCCCCAGGCGCGGGCCCGTTCGAAGTCCGCGGGGCTGGTGAGCACGCCGATCACGAAGGCCTGGCCGGCGCCCTCGGCCCGCTGCCGCTCGCAGGCGGCCTCGCGGTCGGCGGCCGCGCGCGAGCGGGCCCGGGGGCGGGAACCCGCGGCGGTGCAGTCGGGGGTGCGGCGGGCGCGGCCGTTGCGGCTCATCGGGGCTCCTCGGACGGGGCGGACGGGGCGGCGGTGGGTGGTGCCGTCGCCCCTGTCCTCCCCCGCCCCGCGTGGCGCACACGTACGACGTGTCACAGGACTGTAACCGAGGGTGAATCGGATGTTTGGAGTCACGCACGGTTGTGCGGGCCGCCGCTCACGCCCCGCGCGCCCGCCCCGTGCGCGGCGCACCCGTCACTCGCCGTGCACGCCCGCTCACGCCGGACGCGGGGCCTTCGCCAGCTGGCGGGACTGGGCGACCAGCCGGCCGGACTCGTCCCACACCTCGGCGTCCTCCTCGAAGTACCCGCCGGCCAGGTTCCGGGTGGCGTGGACCAGGCGCAGCCAGCCGGCCGCGGGCCTGGCCCGCAGGTGCACGGTCAGCTCGACGGTCGGCGCCCAGCCGGGCATCCCGAGGTCGAAGGTGACCGGCGGCAGCGCGTCGGCGGCCAGCAGGAGCAGCAGCGGGTCGGGGGCGCGGCCGTCGGCGAGCCGGAACCAGCCCTGGATCCGTCCGGCACCCGAGGGCTGCCCGAGCGCCCAGCCGACGGTGGCCGGGTCGAGCCGCAGGTCGAAGCGCTCCAGCAGGGCGGCCTGGGTGAGGAGTTCCTTGGGCGCGTGCTCGACGCCGATGCACCGGTCCGGCGGCGGCAGCTGCGGCGGCACGGCGGTGGTGCGCACCTCGCCGTCCTGGGCGGCGAGGTCGCCGTGGGTGGCGACCACCCGCAGCCGCTCCACGCCGTCCTGGCTGAGCGCGGCGGTGCCGGTGGACAGCGAGCGGCCGGTGCGGATCACCTCCGTGCGCACGGTGGCCGGGCCGGGGGTGGCGGCGGAGAGGTAGTAGCCGCTGATCGAGACCGGGTCGGCGTGGCCGGCGCTCTCCGGGCGGGCGGTGTGCGCGAGCGTGAGCGCATGGCCGGCCACGGCCAGCAGCAGTCCGCCGTTGACGCCGCCGCCGATCTGCCAGCCGGCGCCGAGTTCACCGTCGTAGCGGCCGGGCTCGTCCGGGTGCGGGGAGAGCGCGATGCCCTGGTCGAACTCGCTGCGGATCGCCGTGGTCATGGAGGTGGCCTGCCCTTCGCTGCGGGGTCGCCGGCGGGCACGGGGCCGCCGGCGCGCCGGGTTACTGGCGAGTAGAGGCCACCATACGCCGACCGGGTGAACACGCACGACGGCCGCCGGACCGTTTCCGGTCCGGCGGCCGTGGTGCACGCCGTGCGCAGGGGTCAGCGGCGGATGCCGGGCTTCAGCTCCAGGAAGCGGGCCAGCAGGCCGTTGACGAACGCCGGGGAGTCGTCGGTGGAGTACTCCTTGGCGATCTCCACGGCCTCGTCCAGGACGACCGCGTCGGGGACGCGGTCCTCCCAGATCAGCTCGTACGCGCCGAGCCGCAGGACGTTGCGGTCCGCGATCGGCATCCGGTCGAGCGTCCAGCCGACCGCGTACTGCGAGATCAGCTCGTCGATCCGGCGGGCGTGCTGGACGTAACCCTCGACCAGCTCCATGGTGTACTCGCCGACCTGCGGGGTGCCCTCGTCAGGCTTGGGCTCCCGGGCCCGGGCCACCCAGTCGGCGAGGACCGTCAGCGGGTCGACCCCGCGGTGGTCGGCCTCGAACAGGATCTGGAAGGCTCGCGTGCGGGCCTTGGTGCGTGCGGACGACACGGACTTACTTCACCCGGCCGAGGTAGCTGCCGTCGCGGGTGTCGACCTTGACCTTCTCGCCGGTGGTGATGAACAGCGGCACCTGGATCTCGGCGCCGGTCTCCAGCGTCGCCGGCTTGGTGCCACCGGTGGAGCGGTCGCCCTGGACGCCCGGCTCGGTCTCGGCGATGACCAGCTCGACGGCGGCCGGGAGCTCGATGTAGAGCACCGAACCCTCGTTGACGGCGACGAGCGCGTCGAAGCCCTCCAGCAGGTACTTGGCGGCGTCGCCGACGACGACCGGCTCGATGGCCAGCTGGTCGTAGGTGTCCATGTCCATGAACACGAAGTTCTCGCCGTCCTTGTACGAGAACTGCATGGTGCGCTTGTCGACGTTGGCGGTCTCGACCTTGGTGCCCGCGTTGAAGGTCTTGTCGACGACCTTGCCCGTCAGGACCTCCTTGAGCTTGGTACGCACGAAGGCCGGGCCCTTGCCGGGCTTGACGTGCTGGAACTCGACGACGGACCAGAGCTTGCCGCCCTCCAGCTTGAGGACCATGCCGTTCTTGAGATCGTTCGTGGAAGCCACGGGCGCACTTACTCCTGGATATAGCTGTCAAGGAACCAAGGGACGCGTCCTGTGGCACACCTGCGTCACAGGGCGAGGAGCTCCTTGGTGGTGATGGTGAGCAGCTCGGGCCCGCCCTCGTCCAGGGGGCGCACCACGAGCGTGTCCTCGATCCGGACCCCGCCCCGCCCCGGGAGGTGGACCCCCGGGCCGACGGTGACCGGTACGCGGCTGTCCAGTTTACCCATGTCCGTGGGGCCGAGGCGCGGGGCCTCCCGGATCTCCAGGCCGATGCCGTGGCCGATCGGGTGCACGGAGCCCTCGGTGTGCCCGGCCGCCCCCAGGATCTCCCGCGCAGCCCGGTCGGGTACGCACAGCTCGACCCCCGGCCCGAGCGCCTCCCGCCCGGCCCGCTGGGCGCGGAACACCAGCCGGTGCAGCTCGACCTGCCAGGGCGCGGGGGCCGCTCCGATCACGAAGGTGCGGGCGGTGGACACCCCGTAGCCGCGGTACTGCGCGCCGAGCACCACGGTCAGGAAGTCGCCCTCCTCCACCCGCCGGTCGGTGGGCTGGTGCGCCGGCTGGCCGGAGTGGCTGCCGGTGCCGACCGAGACCGGGAAGGCCGCCCGGTCGGCGCCGTGGTCGATCATCCGGCGCTCCAGCTCCATCGCCAGGTGCCGTTCGGTGCGCCCGACCAGGATCGACTCCAGCAGCTCGCCGAGCGCCTGGTCGGCGATCTCGGCGGCGATCCGCAGGTCGGCGATCTCGTGCTCGTCCTTGACCACCCGCAGCCGCTCGACCGCCTGGCCGACGTCCGCCAGCCGCACCCCCTCGGCCAGCCCGGCCACCGCCCGGTGCCGGGCGACCGTCAGGTCGTGCTCCTCCACCGCCAGCCCGGCCGCCCCCAGCCGCGCCGCGGCGGCCGCCGCGGCCAGCGCGGTGTCGGAACCGGCGGCCACCGGCAGCCGGGTGACGTCGGGGGCGATCAGGTGCTCGCCGGTGTCGTCCGGCGGCAGGTCGTCCGGCAGCGCGAGCAGCACCCGGTCCCGGGTCAGCAGCAGGCTCGCCCCGCACGGCGGGCAGCCGGTCAGGTACCGCACGTTCGCCGCCCGGGTGATCAGCGCCGCGTCGGCCCCGGAGGCACCGCAGTGCTCCCGCAACCGCTCCCGGCGGCCCGCGTACGCATCAGCCATGCGTCGAGCCTACGAACCCGGCCCCCGATCCGCCCGCCGAACGCCCCCACCCGGGCAGCCCCGGCCGCCCGCCCGGGCCGCTACTCCGCGGCCTTCGGGCTCCACTTCCGCTCCACCCCGGCCAGCCGCCAGTAGGCGATGGCGGCGGCCCAGACCACCACGAACAGGGCGACGATCGCGTAGCCGACGTTGTCCAGCGAGATGTCCGCGATCCAGCCGCTCACCGGGTCGGTGAGGTCCAGCTTCTCGTGCAGCACGCCGACCAGCTCGATGGTGCCGATGACGAAGGCCACCGCGATGGACAGCCCGGTGATCGTCAGGTTGTAGTACACCTTCCGCACCGGGTTGGAGAACGCCCACTGGTAGGCGAAGTTCATGAAAGTGCCGTCCAGCGTGTCGAACAGGCTCATCCCGGCCGCGAACAGCAGCGGCAGGCAGACGATCGCGTACCACGGCAGGCCGGAGGCCGCGCCCGAGCCGGCCATCACCATCAGGGTGACCTCGGTCGCGGTGTCGAAGCCCAGGCCCAGCACCATGCCGACCGGGAACATCTGCCCGGGCCGGGTGATCGAGCGGGTCGCCCGGTTCAGCACCCGGGCCATCAGGCCGCGCGCGTTCAGGTGCGCCTCCAGCTCGGCCTCGTCGAACCGGCCGGCGCGCATCGAGCGGAACACCCTGAGGATGCCGAACAGCGCCGCCAGGTTCAGCGCGCCGATCAGGTACAGGAAGACGCCGGAGGCCGAGGTGCCGACCATGCCCAGCCACTGGTGGGTGGACGACTCGTCGTCCATCAGCGTGTTGGCCAGCTGCGCGCCGCCCGCCACCAGGGCGGCCATCAGCACCACCATCGAGGAGTGCCCGAGCGCGAACCAGAAGCCCACCGAGACCGGGCGCTTGCCGTCCGCCATCAGCTTGCGGGTGGTGTTGTCGATCACCGCGATGTGGTCGGCGTCGAAGGCGTGGCGCATGCCGAGGGTGTAGGCGGTGATGCCCAGGCCCACCCCGAAGACCTGGGTGCCCACCTCGTACTTCTCCGGCGCCACCAGGAAGATCAACGTGCCGAACGCCACCACGTGCATGGCGAGGATCACGCCCAGCAGCCCGGCGGTGCGCAGGGTGTCCTCCCGGCGCCAGCGGAAGGCGGGCAGGGCGGCGGGCGACGCCGCGGCGGCGGCGGTTTCGGGCAGGGTCATCTGCGGATCACGCTCCAGCACCTCGTGGAATGACTTCGTGAGATGCCGCGGCCGGTCTCCTGGCTTACGGGGCTCCCGTACCCGCCTTCCCAAGCGCGCGAGGCGCCCAGTGGCGTCGTGGGTACGGACACTCTCCCCCGATCACAGTGGCGAGGGCCGCTCCGGACTGGGACCCCTGAGGGTCCGTCACCGGTCTTCCCGAGCACCACGGCGGGGAACACCGTAGGGGCCCGGGGCGACCCATGCAAGGCTGCGCACCTACGCAGGTGTTCAGGATCACAACCTCCCGCCTGCCAGAATGGGCCGTATGCATCTCGTACCGGCCGACCGCGCGGGCCACCGCACCATCGACGGCCACCGGGTCTGCGAGGCCATCGCCGCGATCGGCGACACCGCCCACGTCCGCTCCTGGGCCGACCGCTTCGCCCTGCTCGCCGACCCCGGCAGGCTCGCCCTCCTGCTCGCCCTGCACCGCACCGGCCCCCTCGCCGTCACCGACCTCGCCGTCGCCACCGGCATGCGCGACCCCGCCGTCTCCCAGGCCCTGCGCCTCCTGCGCACCGCCGGCGTGGTGGCCGGCGAGAAGGAGGGCCGCGTCGTGCGCTACCGGCTCGTGGACGCCACCCTGCGCCCCCTCCTCGACCAATGCGCCGGCGACACCCCCGCCATAGCAGCCGGCTGACCGCCGGGCGGCTCGCTCAGCGCCCCCGCAGCTCCCCCAGCCGGGCACGGTTGCGGTCGGCCAGGGCCTCGTCGCCCAGCTCCTCCGCCAGTTCGACGAGCAGCGCCCGCGCCGTCCCCTCCTTCGCCGGCTGGCCCAGCTCGCGGGCCCGCCCGGCGCTCCGCTCCGCCGCGGCGGCCGCCGCCGCGGGCCGGTGCAGCGCTCGCTCGGCCCGGGCCTCGACCAGCGGAAGCCGCATCAGCATCGGGGCGTCGCCCTCCTGCTCGGCCAGCTCGGTCGCGTCCCGCAGCACGGTCAGCGCCTCCTCCGGCCGCCCGGCGGCCACCAGGGCCTGGGCGAGGTTGTAGCTCTGCACCACCACCCCGTGCGGGTCGCCAGCGTTGGCCTCCCGGGCCAGGGTGAACAGCTCGACGGCCCGCTCCGGCCGCCCGTCGGCCAGGCAGAGCAGGCCGTCCGTCTCCCACAGCACACCGGCCAGCCGCGGCTCGTCCACCTCCGGCAACAGGGCCGCGGCGGCCGCCAACTGCTCCGCGGCGAGCGGGTACTCGGCGCGCTCGCAGTAGGCACGCCCGAGCTGGTTGCGCATCCGGATCTCGGCGTCCGGCCGGCCGTCCCGCCGGGCCGCCTCGACGCCGAGCAGGTGGCTCTCCACCCAGTCCCCGTAGTGCTTGCGCCCGTGGTAGAGCGGCCAGAGCGACTCGCAGAGCCGCCACACCTCGCCGTGCCACCGCTGCTCTGCGGCGGAACGGACGGCGCCCAGCAGATTGGCCCGCTCGCTCTGCAGCCACTCCAGCGCGTCCGGTGCCGACCCGAAGCCGGGCAGCACCGCGCCGTCCCCTCCGACCGCCGCGCCCTCATCGCCCTGGAGCCGCAAACGGTCCCCGATCGCCCGGTCGGCGAGCGCCGCACGGCCGCGGTAGTAGGCGACGATCCGGGCCAGCAGGTCCAGCCGGCCGGGCAGTTCGCGGACCACCCCGGCCGCGTGCAGCCGGACCAGGTCGTGGGCGCGGTAGCGGCGCTCCGGCCCCTCGTCCGCGACGTCGTCCAGCAGGTGCGCCGAGCGCAGGTCCGCCAGACCGTCCGCGACCCGCGGCACCCCCACGGCCTCCGCCAGTTCGGCCGAGACCAGCGGGCCGGGATTGACGCCCAGGAGGCAGTAGAGCCGACGGGTGTGCTCGGGCAACCGCCGGTGAACGGTGTCCAGAACGTCCCCCACGGCGCCCTCCTCATTGCTCAGTGACGACAACCTGCGCTCCTTGTCCGTCAGTTCGTCCAGCACCCGGTCCACCCGCAGTTCCTCGCGGTCCAGCAGCCGGTACCCCACGGCGTTCAGCGCCAACGGAAGGCCGCCGCAGAGCTCGACCAGCCGTGCCAGCTCCGCGTCCGTCCCGCGGCCCGGGCCCAGCCAGCCGCGGACCAGCGTGCTCCCGGCCGCGGTCGGGAGCGGGTCGAGGCGCACCACCTCGGCGCCGTCCAGGGCGAGGCCGGGCAGCCGCCGCCTCCCGGCGGCCACCACGAGCCCGGTGGCGGGCAGCAGCGCCCGGACCTCGGCGGCGTGCTCGACGTTGTCCAGGAAGACCAGCACACGGCGCCCCGCGGCCGTCGTGGTGCGGAAGGCCGCCGCCCGTTCTGCCGGTGCGTCCGGCACGGACGGGAGCCCGAAACCGCGCAGGAAGCCGCCGAGCACCTCGCCGAGGTCCACCCCGCCGGGATGCCGGTGGACGGCGAGGTCCGCATAGAGCTGGCCACCCGCGAAATGCACCGCGGACCGGGCCGCGAACTGGGCCACGAGCTCGGTCTTGCCGACACCGCCGAGGCCGCTGAGCGCCACGACGGCCGGGCGGACGTCGTCCAGCCGGCCCAGCACCGCCTCCAGCCGGGCGAACTCGCCGTCGCGGTTGACGAACGCCCGGCGCGGGCCGCGGATCTGGCGCGGGACCACGATTCCGGGCGCCGCCGCCATGACGACCGTGCCGGCCTGGACCACCGTGCCGTGGACCGTGCCCGACACGGTGTTGACCGTCCGGTGGACCTCCGTCATCCGCGCGCTCCCTCCGACCGGCCCGGCTGCCCCGGGCCAAGCCTACGGGCGGAGTTGATGGTGGGTCAGGTGGTCGGGCGGGGTGGTTGGCAGGTGGGGCACCAGAAGAGGTTGCGGGAGGCGTGTTCCTCGGTGCGGATGTCGGTGGCGCAGATCAGGCAGGGTTGGCCGGCGCGGCGGTAGACGTAGACCTCGCCGCCGTGGTCGTCGACGCGCGGGGGGCGGTTCATCGCCTCGGGGGTGTGCTCGGGGCGGACGGTGTCGATGCGGCCGGCGGCGGTGCCCTCGCGCATCAGGGCGACCAGGTCGGCCCAGATGGCGTCCCACTCGGTGCGGCGCAGGGAGCGGCCGGGCAGCTGGGGGTCGATGCCGTGCCGGAACAGCACCTCGGCGCGGTAGACGTTGCCGACGCCGGCCAGCACCTTCTGGTCCATCAGCAGGGCGGCGACGGTCGTGCGGCTGCCGGTCATCCGCCGCCAGGCGGCGTCCGGGTCGGCGTCGGCGCGCAGCGGGTCCGGGCCGAGGCGGGCGGCGACGGCGGCCTTCTCGGCGTCGGTGATCAGGGCGCAGGTGTTGGGGCCGCGCAGGTCGGCGTAGTGCTCGTCGTTCTCCAGGCGCAGCCGGACCAGGCCGACCGGCTCCGGCACCTGGCCGTCGGCGGTGTCGCCGAAGGTGAAGCCGCCGTACAGGCCGAGGTGGACGTGCACCCAGGCGTCCTCGCCGAAGCCGAGGAAGAGGTGCTTGCCGGTGGCCTCGGCCGCGACCAGCTCCCGTCCGTCGATCAGCTCGGCGCCGTCCGCGAAGCGGCCCTGCGGGCTGCTGGCGCGGACCGGCCGGCCGCCGAAGGCGCGGTGGTTCTCGGCGGCGAGGCGGTGGATGATGTGGCCTTCCGGCACGGGCGCGGCTCCCCCCGGTGGTTCGTTCAGGACCCGTCCATCATCGCAGCCGGCACCGACAGCGCGGCCGGGCCGGCGGCGGCGCTCAGCGCACCGGCATGCCCATCAGCCGGGCCAGGATCACCCGGTCGAGTTCGGCGGCCGTGGCGGCCACGTCGAGGTGGGAGTTGTCGATGATCGGCAGCCCGGAGTTGTACCAGCCGGCCATCCGGCCGTGGATCCGGGCCACCTCCTCGTCGTCCAGCCGGCGGTTGCCGCCGCGCCTGGCGTTGCGGCTGAGCACCGAGTCCAGGCTGGGCAGCAGCACCACCGGGATCATGCCGGGGCCGATGTGCCGCTTCCAGCCGCCGAGGCCGATGGCGGGGCGGTCGGGGAAGACGGCGTCGTCGATGATGCAGGAGATGCCGTTGGCGAGGTAGTTGCGGCAGGCGAAGCCGCAGGTCCGGCGGGCCAGCCGGTACTGTGCCTCGGAGGCGTTGTTCCAGCCGGACTGCGGGTTGGCGAAGCCGGACTGCACCCACTCGCGGACGTCGTCGAGGCTGATGTGCGCGGTCGGGGTGGGGCGCCGCTCGGCCCAGTGGCGGGCGACGGTGGTCTTGCCGGCGCCGGCCGGGCCGATCAGCAGCACCGCGATCGGGCCGGTGGCCGCGTGCTGCCGCTGCGGCGGGCGGGCGGGCAGCTGGACGGGCGCGCCGGACGGCAGCACGAAGTGGCCGGTGGATCCGGCGGGCACCGGCGCCACCGGAACGGGCGCGGGAGCAGGCGCCGGAACGGGCGCCGGAACGGGCGCCGGAACGGTGGCCGGGGCGGGCGCGGGCGCAGGCGCGGGCGGGCCCGGCGGGACGACCGGCACCGGCACCGTCGGCGGGCCGCCCGGCGGCCCGCCCGGAAGCCCGGCGGACGCCGCGGCCGGGTACCCGGGCACCGGCGGAGCGACGGGACGCGGGGGAACCGGCCCGCCCCCGGGGTACTGCGTCACGGTCACCTCCCGACTTCCTTCAGCGGGACACTACACGGCGGCGCGGCGGTGGACACAG
>NZ_JBHYUU010000117.1:0-27630 GCF_042749955.1 Kitasatospora sp. NPDC059462
CTCACCGCGGCGTCCCCCCCGGGGCCCCCGGGGCCCCGGTGGGGGGTGGGGGGGGCCGGGGCCGCCTTCGGGGGCCGGGCCCCGCGCCGTTCCCGGCCCCCGGGGGCGGCGCGGCCGCGAACCCTGCGCTCACAGCGAACAGTTCTGCGTGAGGGATTCAGCGGCCCGGCCTGCGCGTTAGGGTCCATGGACAGCAACAATCACGACGTGATACCCGGAAGCTGTGCGACATCGTGACGGCCGTGGAGCGACCGTCCAAATCGACTGAGCAGGTGGCTAAGTGACGTACCCGCAGATGCAGATGCCCGGCCCGATGGCGCCGCACGCCGCCGCTGGTGACGTGCTGGGCGGCCTCGGCGACCAGGTCTACAACCGGCTGCTCAACGAGCGGATCATCTTCCTCGGCCAGCAGGTCGACGACGACATCGCGAACAAGATCACCGCCCAGCTGCTGCTGCTGGCCGCGGACCCGGACAAGGACATCTTCCTCTACATCAACTCCCCGGGCGGCTCGATCTCGGCCGGCATGGCGATCTACGACACCATGCAGTACATCAAGAACGACGTCGTCACCATCGCGATGGGCATGGCGGCCTCGATGGGCCAGTTCCTGCTGACCGCCGGTGCCAAGGGCAAGCGCTTCTCGCTGCCGAACGCCAACATCCTCATGCACCAGCCCTCCGCCGGTCTCGGCGGCTCGGCCACCGACATCCGCATCCAGGCCGAGCAGCTGCTGCGCACCAAGAAGCGCATGTCCGAGCTGATCGCGTTCCACAGCGGCCAGTCCTTCGAGCAGATCACCCAGGACTCCGACCGCGACCGCTGGTTCACCCCGGAGGAGGCCCTGGAGTACGGCCTGATCGACGCGATCATGCACAGTGCCGCGGACGTCCCCGGCGGCGGCGGCACCGGCGCCTGAGCCCGGCCCGGGCCCACGAGACCACAGCCACAACGCTCCGGAGGACCAGAACACCCATGAACATCCCCAGCCTGTCGGCCGCCAAGGCCCGCGTCGAGGACATGCGGGCCGAGGGCCGCTACATCGTCCCGCGCTTCGTCGAGCGCACCTCGCAGGGCATCCGCGAGTACGACCCGTACGCCAAGCTGTTCGAGGAGCGCATCATCTTCCTCGGCTCGCAGGTGGACGACGTGTCGGCCAACGACATCATGGCGCAGCTGCTGTGCCTGGAGTCGATGGACCCGGACCGCGAGATCCAGATGTACATCAACTCGCCCGGCGGCTCGTTCACGGCCCTGACGGCCATCTACGACACCATGCAGTACGTCAAGCCCGACATCACCACCGTCTGCATGGGCCAGGCGGCCTCGGCGGCGGCCGTGCTGCTGGCGGCCGGCACCCCCGGCAAGCGGATGGCGCTGCCGAACGCCCGCATCCTCATCCACCAGCCGTACACCGAGACCGGCCGCGGCCAGGTCTCCGACCTGGAGATCCAGGCCAAGGAGATCTTCCGGATGCGCGAGCAGCTGGAGGAGATGCTGTCCAAGCACTCCAACCGCACCGTCGAGCAGGTCCGCGACGACATCGAGCGCGACAAGATCCTCACGGCCGAGGAGGCCGTCGAGTACGGTCTGGTCGACCTGGTCATCTCGACCCGCAAGGCCTCGCTGACCTCCTGAGGCCGGCACCCCCCTCCCGGCCCGTCCTCGGGCGGGGAGGCTGCCGGGGGCGGGGCGTGCGACCGGCTCGCGCGCCCCGCCCCCGGCGCACCGGCGGCTGCTCCGACGGCATCTGTTCGGTATCAATTCGCCCAGGGCGTAGGGCAGACCCGGCGAAGAGGGCGGAATCGGCGGCGCGGCAGAGTACCGTCGGATAGCGAGACCGATCGCCGTCGGCGTCGACGGTCCACAGCACCAGGCCCCGGAACTCCCGCGGGGCCCCTGGCGAAGGGGAAGCACCTCGTGGCACGCATCGGAGACGGTGGCGACCTGCTCAAGTGCTCGTTCTGCGGCAAGTCGCAGAAGCAGGTGAAGAAGCTGATCGCCGGCCCAGGCGTGTACATCTGCGACGAGTGCATCGACCTCTGCAACGAGATCATCGAGGAGGAGCTCGCCGAGACCTCCGAGGTGCGCTTCGAGGAGCTCCCGAAGCCCCGCGAGATCTACGAGTTCCTGGACCAGTACGTGGTCGGCCAGGACCTCGCCAAGAAGGCCCTGTCGGTGGCGGTCTACAACCACTACAAGCGGGTCCAGGCGGGTGAGGCCGGCCGCAGCGGCGGCAACGGCCGCGAGGACGCCATCGAGCTGGCGAAGTCCAACATCCTGCTGCTCGGCCCGACCGGCTCCGGCAAGACGCTGCTGGCGCAGACCCTGGCCCGGATGCTGAACGTGCCGTTCGCGATCGCCGACGCCACCGCGCTCACCGAGGCCGGGTACGTCGGCGAGGACGTCGAGAACATCCTGCTGAAGCTGATCCAGGCGGCCGACTACGACGTCAAGAAGGCCGAGACCGGGATCATCTACATCGACGAGATCGACAAGGTCGCGCGCAAGAGCGAGAACCCGTCGATCACCCGGGACGTCTCCGGCGAGGGCGTGCAGCAGGCGCTGCTGAAGATCCTGGAGGGCACCACCGCCTCGGTGCCGCCGCAGGGCGGGCGCAAGCACCCGCACCAGGAGTTCATCCAGATCGACACCACCAACGTGCTGTTCATCGTGGGCGGCGCGTTCGCGGGCCTGGAGCGGATCATCGAGGGCCGGGCGGGTGCCAAGGGCATCGGCTTCGGCGCGAACATCCGCTCCAAGCGGGAGCTGGACGCCAGCGACCACTTCCGTCAGGTGATGCCGGAGGACCTGGTCAAGTTCGGCATGATCCCGGAGTTCATCGGCCGCCTGCCGGTGATCACCAGCGTGCACAACCTGGACCGCGAGGCGCTGCTGCAGATCCTCACCGAGCCGAAGAACGCGCTGGTCAAGCAGTACCGCAAGCTCTTCGAACTGGACGGCGTGGAGCTGGAGTTCTCCCGGGACGCGCTGGAGGCGATCGCCGACCAGGCGATCCTGCGCGGCACCGGCGCGCGCGGTCTGCGGGCCATCATGGAGGAGGTGCTGATGTCCGTGATGTACGAGGTGCCCTCGCGTCAGGACGTCGCCCGCGTGGTGGTGACCGGGGACGTCGTCTCCAAGCACGCCATCCCGACCCTGGTGCCGCGCGACATGATCAAGCGGGAGCGGCGCGAGAAGAGCGCCTGAGCCTCCCCGGCCGGTCACGACGAGGGCCCCGGCACCGCCTGAGCGGCGGCGCCGGGGCCCTCGTGCGTGCGGGGCTACTTCGGGATCTCGGCGACGGCGCGCAGCGCGCGGGTGTCCGCGGCGAGCTTGTCGAGGTCGGGGCGGTCGCCCTCCTTGGCCGGCGGGGCCATCGTCAGGACCAGGCTGCTGGAGTCGGCCCAGGCGCAGACGCCCAGGTCGGTGCCGTCCTGGGAGGCGACGCCGCAGTCCATGCTGCCGCCCTTGGGGCCCGGGTCGACGGCGTGCCGGTCGCTGAGCGTGGTGCCGTCGGACTGCAGTCCCTTGAACATGGCGTTGAGCTCGGTCTTCGGGGCGAGCACCTTGCCGTAGGCGCCGAGCACCACGAGCTTGGGGTCCTCGGCGGAGTCCTGGTAGACGGCGCTGACGCCGGTGGGGTGCCAGGAGCCGTCGCCCTTGCCGAGCTCGGTGGTGATGGCCTCCTCCATCTGGCGGGCGACCTCGTTGTTCTCGTCCTTGGTGAGGCCGTTGAACGTGGCCGGCAGCACGATCTTCTGGGTGCCGGCGTTGGAGGTGACGTCGAAGACGAAGTACGCGACGGCGCCGCCGATGAGGACCAGCACCAGGACGAAGACGCCGACGAGTATGCCGAGGGTGCGCCGGGAGCGGCGCGGCGGCGGGGCGGGGAAGGCGCCGTACGGGGCGTAGCCGGGCTGGCCGGGCGGGCCCGGCTGACCGGGCTGCGGCGGGACGGCGCCGTAGGGCGGCGGGGTCTGCGGCGGGGCGGGCGGGCCGCCGTAGGGCTGCCCTCCGTAGGGCTGGCCGCCGTAGGGCTGGCCGCCGGGCGGCGGCGGGGCGCCGTAGGGGTTCTGCTCGGACACGGAGGCCCTCCCTGGGACGGTGGTGCCGGGCTTGCGCGATGGCTCGGACGAATGTCCGGCACGTTATCGCACCGGTGTGTCACCCGTTCGGGTAAACGGCCGCGGACGCCCCGCGGCGCGGCGCGGTGTCCGGGGGATGAAAGCGGTTCGTCCCCCGGTTCCCGGGTTACGTAAACTGTCCGTCGTGACCGACACCACGAACCAGCGCCCCGTGAGCACGCACGCCGGGGACGAAGCAGCCACCCTCCCGACGACCTTCGCCCCGGCGGACGTAGAGGGCGAGCTGTACGAGCGCTGGGTAGAGCGCGGTTACTTCACCGCCGACGCCAAGAGCGACAAGCCCCCGTACACCATCGTCATCCCCCCGCCGAACGTCACCGGTGCGCTGCACCTGGGCCACGCGTTCCAGCACACGCTGATGGACGCGCTGACCCGCCGCAAGCGCATGCAGGGCTTCGAGGCGCTCTGGCTGCCCGGCATGGACCACGCCGGCATCGCCACCCAGAACAAGGTCGAGCAGCAGCTCGCCGAGTCCGGCCTCTCCCGCCACGACCTGGGCCGCGAGGCCTTCGTCGAGAAGGTCTGGGAGTGGAAGGCGAACTACGGCGGGAAGATCCTCGGCCAGATGCGCCGCCTCGGCGACGGCGTCGACTGGTCGCGCGAGCGCTTCACCATGGACGAGGGCCTGTCGCAGGCCGTCCAGACCATCTTCAAGCGGCTCTTCGACGACGGCCTGATCTACCGCGCCGAGCGCATCATCAACTGGTGCCCGCGCTGCCTGACCGCGCTGTCGGACATCGAGGTGGAGCACGAGGAGGTCCCCGGCGAGCTGGTCTCGATCCGCTACGGGGACGGCGAGGACTCGATCGTCGTCGCCACCACCCGGGCCGAGACGATGCTGGGCGACACCGCGGTGGCCGTCCACCCGGAGGACGAGCGGTACCGGCACCTGGTCGGCCGCACCATCAAGCTGCCGCTGACCGACCGGGAGATCCCGGTCGTCGCGGACGAGCACGTCGACCCGGAGTTCGGCACCGGCGCCGTCAAGGTGACCCCGGCGCACGACCCCAACGACTTCGCCATCGGCCAGCGCCACGACCTGCCGAACCTGAGCGTCATGGACGAGCGCGGCGCGATCACCGTGCACGGCCCGTTCCTCGGCCTGGACCGGCTGGAGGCCCGTTCGGCGGTCGTCGGCGCGCTGCGCGAGCAGGGCCGGATCGTCGCCGAGAAGCGTCCGTACATGCACGCCGTCGGCCACTGCTCGCGCTGCCACACGGTGGTCGAGCCGCGGCTGTCGCTGCAGTGGTGGGTCAAGGTCGAGCCGCTGGCCAAGGCGGCCGGCGACGCGGTCCGCGACGGCAAGGTGGAGATCCACCCGAAGGAGCTGGAGCGCCGCTACTTCGACTGGGTCGACAACATGTACGACTGGTGCATCTCGCGCCAGCTGTGGTGGGGCCACCGGATCCCGGTCTGGTACGGCCCGGACGGCGAGGTCGTCTGCGTCGGCCCGGACGAGCAGCCGCCGTCGGGCGAGGGCTGGCACCAGGACCCGGACGTCCTGGACACCTGGTTCTCCTCCGGCCTGTGGCCGTTCTCCACGCTGGGCTGGCCGGAGAAGACCGCCGACCTGGAGAAGTTCTACCCGACCGACGTCCTGGTCACCGGCCACGACATCATCTTCTTCTGGGTCGCCCGGATGATGATGTTCGGCCTCTACGCGATGGACGGCGAGGCGCCGTTCCGGACGGTCGCCCTGACCGGCCTGGTCCGGGACGAGTTCGGCAAGAAGATGTCGAAGTCCTCCGGCACCGCCGTCGACCCGCTGGACTGGATGGACGCCTACGGCGCCGACGCGGTCCGCTTCACCCTGGCCCGCGGCGCCAACCCGGGCGCCGACGTGCCGATCGGCGAGGACTGGGTCAAGGGCGCGCGCAACTTCTGCAACAAGATCTGGAACGCGACCCGGTTCGCGCTGATGAACGGCGCGACCGTGGACGGCCCGCTGCCCGCCCCGGAGCAGCTGACCGCGGTGGACCGCTGGATCCTGTCGCGGCTGAACGCGACCGTGGCCGAGGTCGACGCGCTGTACGACGACTTCGAGTTCGCCAAGACCTCGGACGCGCTGTACCACTTCGCCTGGGACGAGGTGTTCGACTGGTACGTCGAGCTCTCCAAGACCACCCTGGCCAAGGGCGGCGCGCAGGCCGAGGCCTCCCGCCGGGTGCTGGGCGAGGTCCTGGACGTCACCCTGCGGCTGCTCCACCCGGTCGTGCCGTTCGTCACCGAGGCGCTGTGGACCACGCTGACCGGGGCCGAGTCGGTGGTCGTCGCCGACTGGCCGAAGGACAGCGGCTTCCGGGACGCCGCGGCCGAGGCCGAGGTCGCCACGCTGCAGCAGGTGGTCACCGAGGTCCGCCGGTTCCGTTCGGACCAGGGCCTGCAGCCGGCCCAGAAGGTCCCGGCGCGGCTGGAGCTGGCCGGCACCGTGCTCGCCGTCCACGAGGACGCGATCCGTTCGCTGCTGCGGCTGACCGTGCCTGAGGAGGGCTTCGCGGCCACCGCCTCGCTGCCGGTCGCCGGCGCCACCGTGGCGCTGGACCTGTCCGGCACGATCGACGTCGCGGCGGAGCGCAAGCGCCTCGCCAAGGACCTCGCGGCGGCCGAGAAGGAGAAGGCGCAGTGCGGCGCCAAGCTCGGCAACGAGGCCTTCCTGGCCAAGGCGCCGGACGACGTGGTCGCCAAGATCCGGGGCCGTCAGGGCGCCGCCGAGGCGGACATCGCCCGGATCACCGCCCAGCTCGCGGCGCTGCCGCAGGGCTGACACGCCGACGGTTCCCGGGAGCCGCACCCTGCCGACGCGGGGTGCGGCTCCCGGCGTTTTTCCTCAGGTCGGAAAATCGTGCGGCCCAATAGCCCAATCCGTTGCTCCCTTCCGGCGAATAATCGGCCCGGACCGGGTGAGGTCCTATTCCGCCCGAATTCATTCCGGTCTTGCCCGCGCGCGCTCGCGGAAGTTTCCAGGTCGACTGTGTACGGTGTGCTTCGAGTTCCGCACGGCGAGGAGTTGACGGGAGGGCATGGACGTGATGGTGACCGAGGAGCCGGTCGGCGAACTGCCTGCCGAGGCGGTCGAGGAGGCCAAGGGACGGGCGGCGGCCCTGCTGCTCGCCTTCCGGCACGGCAACCAGCTCGCCTTCGACCACGCGTTGGACCGGCTGTTCGAGGAGCACGTCGAGCGCGAGGTGACCACGCTGCTCACCTGGATCGCCGCCGAGGCGGTCCGCAAGGCCTACGCCCCCGAGGTCGGCGACCGGGTGCTGCGGGCGATGGCCCGGCGCGCCCCGCAGGACACCGGCGCCGTGCACGTCGACGAGGAGGGCGTGGACGCCGCCCGGTTGATCGAGGCGGTCGCGGAGGGTTCGGTGGCCGAGGTGCGCGGTCTGGTCGCCACCACCCCCGACACCACCTTCCTGCTCGGCGGCCTGCTCCAGGGCGTGGCGATGATGCTGCCGCTGCTGCCCGAGGGCGAGCTCGCCGAGATCACCGCCGAACTGCGCCGCCGCCACGGCGGCGCGCCCGTGGGAGTGCCGGAGGCCCGGGCGGGGGTGTGAACCCGCCCGGGCCCCGCGGCCGCGCGTGCGCCGGTTACGGCATCGCGTGCAGGTGGGAGCCGACGGTGGAGGCGATGCCGCCGCCCGCCTTGGCGTCCCAGTTGGTGGACCAGGTCATCGCCCCGCCGATCCCGGGCCACTTGGTGTCGGGCTTGAAGCTGCCGCAGTTGGTGCCGGCGGCCAGGCAGTCCAGCGCGTTGTTGACCACGCTCGGGCTGACGTAGCCGCCGCCGGCCGCGCTGGTGGAGGCCGGGACGCCGAGGCCCACCTGGTCGGGCCGCAGCCCGCCCTTCAGCTGGATGCAGGCCAGCCCGGTGAGGAAGTTGACGGTGCCCTGGGAGTAGACCTGGCCGTCGCAGCCCAGCATGGCGCCGGAGTTGTAGTACTGCATGTTGACGATGGTGAGGATGTCCTTCACGTTCAGCGCCAGCTTGAAGTACTCCATGCCGGTGGACTGCATGTCGATGGTCTGCGGCGCCATGGTGAGCGTGAAGCCGGGTCCGGCCTTGGCGGCCAGCGAGTGCAGGGCCTGGCCCATGTAGGTGGAGTTGATGCCGTTCTCCAGGTCGATGTCCACGCCGTCGAAGCCGTAGGTCTGCATCAGGGACCAGGCGGTGTTGGCGAAGTTGGTGGCCGCGGAGGCGCTGCTGACGGAGACCGAGCCCTTCTCGCCGCCGACCGAGAGGATCACCTTCTTGCCGGCCGCCTTCTTGGCCGCGATGTCGGCCTTGAACTGGGCCTCGGTGTAGCCGCCGAGCCGCGAGGAGAGCGTCGGGTCCAGGGCGAAGCCCAGGCCGCCGGCCGTGCCGGTGGCCTCGGCGAAGGAGACCGCGATGATGTCGTACGCGGCCGGGACGTCGCTGATCCGCTGCACGGTGGCGCCGTTGTCGAAGTTCTGCCAGTAGCCGGTGAGCAGGTGCTTGGACGGCGGCCGCGGCGTGGTGGCGGTGGGGGAGGGCGTGGTGGTGTCGGTGGGCGAGGGGCTGCCCGGGCCGGTCGGGGTGGGGCTGGTCGCGGTGGGGCTGGGCTTCGGGTCGCCGGGGCCGAGCAGGGAGACGTCGTCGGCCAGGAAGGCCGGCTGCCCGTACCAGCCGTGCAGGTAGACGGTGACGCTGGTGGTGTTCGCCCCGGTGGTGAAGGTGGTGCTGAGCTTGGACCAGGTGGTACCGCCGGGCGTCCAGGTGCTCGGGTCGGTGCCGCCGGTGCCGCGGGCGCCGAGGTAGACGTACGAGCCCTGGACCCAGCTGCTCAGGGTGTAGGTCGAGGACGGCTTGACCGTGACGGTCTGGGTGCACTCGCCGGTGCCGCTGCCCCCGGGGGTGGAGCGCAGTGCGCCGGTGCCGGAGTGGACCGTGGCGGTCTCCGGCGCGCCGGCCGTACAGGTCCAGCCGGCGAGGCGGTTGGCGTCCTCGAAGCCGCCGTTGGTGATCAGTTCGACGTCGCCGGGCGCCGCCTGGGCGGTGCCGGAGCCGCCGGCGAGGACCAGGCCGCTGAGGCCGATGGCGACGGCGCTGGCGCCGGCGAGCATCGAGTGGACGGCGCGCGGGCGCCGCTGTCGGGCAGGTGGCATGACTCCATCTCCTGTGGGGGAGGCCGGCGGCTCTCGTGGGGGAGAACCGTCCGGGTGTCGATGGGGACGCGTGCGGGAGCTACCGACAACTCAAGTCCCTGTCGGGATCGGAGACTTGCCCTCACAAAATGGAGTAGACCAATTCTGCTGTCAAGAGGGCCCCGGTCCGGGGCCGGTCCGGGGCCCGGTCTCAGGCGGCCGCCGGCGCCGCCGCGGCGGGCTCCTCGGCCAGCCGTGCGGTCAGCCGCGCGATCCGGGCGGAGGCCAGGCCGTCGCCGTAGGGGCTGGGGGCGGCCGCGAGCCGGGCGAGCCGCTCGGGGGTGTCGGCCAGCCAGGCCCGGGCCAGCTCGCCGAGCTCGGCGCCGGGCGCCACCAGCGCGGCGAACCCGGCCTCGACGGCCTCCGGGCGCTCGGTGGAACGGCGCACCACCAGCAGCGGGCGGCCGAGCACGGTGCACTCCTCCTGCACCCCGCCGGAGTCGGAGACCAGCAGCGCGGCGTGCCGGGCCAGGCCCAGGAAGTCCGCGTAGCCGACCGGTCCGGTGACCGCGAGCCGCTCCAGCAGCCCGCCCAGGGCGAACCGCTCCACGGCGGCCCGGGTGCGCGGGTGCATCGGGAACAGCACCGGGGTGCCGCCGCGGGCGATCCGGTCGAGCTCGGCGAGGACGGCGCCGAGCGCCTCGGCGGTGTCGGTGTTCTCCGGCCGGTGCACGGTGGCCAGCACGTAGCCGTCCGCGGTCAGGCCGTGTGCGGCGAGCAGGGCGGCCCGGTCGTCGGCGGGCGGCAGCGAGCTGCGGACCACCTCGACGACGGTGTTGCCGGTGAGCGCGATCCGCTCCTCGGCGAGGGACTCGGCGCGCAGGTTGGCGGCGTTGTCGGGGGTGGCGGCGCACAGCAGGTCGGCGACGTGGTCGACCATCACCCGGTTGTGCTCCTCGGGCATCGCCCGGTCGAAGCTGCGCAGCCCGGCCTCGACGTGCACCAGCGGGATGTCCCGGGCGTTGGCGGCGAGCGCGCCGGCCAGGGTGGCGTTGGTATCGCCCTGGACGACGACGGCGGCCGGGCGGTCCTCGGCGAAGGCGGCGTCGAGCTGGCCGAGCGAGCGGGCGATCTGCCCGGCCCGGGGGCGGCCGCCGACGCCGGTGAGCAGTTCGGGGCGGGGCAGGCCGAGGTCGCGCAGGAAGCGGCCGGACATCGCCTCGTCCCAGTGCTGGCCGGTGTGGACCAGGCGGGTGGCCGGGCCGAGTTCGTGGATCAGCGGGGCGAGCTTGACCAGTTCGGGGCGGGTGCCGAGGACGACGGCGACGCTGCCGGGGGCGAGCGGGCGGTCGGCGGCGGGCCTCGGGGACGGGTACGGGGTCATGGCGGGGGACGGGTACGGGGTCATGGCGCGGGGGCTCCGTTCGGGTCCGGGAGGGGGCGGAGGAGAGAGGGGGGCGGCTCAGGATTCGAGCGCGGTGGGGGCGCCGAGGGCGACCTTCTCGGCGTTGCGCCGGGTCTTGGCCCAGCCGTTGCGGCCGAGCAGCAGGCGCACGGCGGCCCGGGTGGCGACCACGAACAGGTGGTAGGCGTAGAGCCAGACCAGCAGGCCCCAGAGCAGTCCGGTGGCCCGGCTGCGGTCGGGGTGGACCAGCCGGCGGTAGGCCGGGCCCCAGAAGACCATCGGCAGGGTGGCGAGCACGAAGGCGAGCACCATCCACGGGCCGTAGCGCAGCTGGAAGTCGGCGGTCTCCTCGGGGAAGAGCGCCAGCCCCGCCCCGGTGATCGCCAGCGACAGCGGGGTGAGGACGACCAGCAGCACGCAGACCACCGGCTGGAGGAAGGTGTAGAGCACCTCGGCCTTGCCGGCCGGCCGGTAGTGCGGCGAGCGCAGCACCCGGCCGGTGTAGCGCAGGCACTGCATGTTGCCCTGGGCCCAGCGGGTGCGCTGGGTCAGGAAGCGCCGCCAGGAGACCAGGGCCTCCTGGGAGACGTTGGCCTCGGTGACGTGGGTGAGCCGCCAGCCGGCCAGCCGCAGGTCGAGGCCGGACTCGTAGTCCTCCAGCAGGGCGCGCTCGGGCCAGGGGCGCCCGTCGCGGCCCTCCTCGGCGGTGAGCGAGTCCAGGGCGGTGAGCCGTACGAACTGGCCGTTGCCGCCGAGGCCGACGCTGCCGGTGCGCCGGCGCAGCAGCTGCATGCCGGCGTTGTTGGCCTGGAACTCGACGTCCTGCATCCGCACCAGGGCGCGGGCCGTCGCGTTGGCGGCGCGGCCGCGGCCGGGCAGCGGCCGTTCGTCCTCGGCGTTGCGCATCCGGACGCCGATCTGCACGGCGCCGGTGTCGGGGCGGCCCAGGGCGCGGTCGTTGCAGACCTGTTCGAGGGTGCCGGGGTCGAGCTGCCCGTCGGCGTCGACGACGCCGAGGACCACCCGGGAGCGGTCGGTGCCGGGCGGCAGCCAGGCGGAGATCTCCCGGTAGGCGGCGTTGAGGGCGGCGCCCTTGCCGATCCGGGCGTGGGGGCGGCGGCGCTGGACGAGGTGGACGCGCTCGTCGCGCGCGGCGGCGGCGAGCACCAGGTCGCGGGTGGCGTCCTCGCTGTCGTCGTCGATCACCCACAGGTGGGCGGCGGGGGCGACGGCGCGCAGGCCCGCGAGGGTCTGGGTGACCACCGCCTCCTCGTCGCGGCAGGGGATCACCAGATGCCACTGGAAGGCGGCGGGGTCGCCGGGCACGGCCGGGCTGCTGTGCCGCAGCGCGTGCCGGGAGCCGGCCCAGTAGACCAGGAAGCGGCCGAACACCAGGACCATGTAGCAGAGCAGGGCCAGCGAGATCAGCCCGCCGAGCTGGAGGAAGCCCTCGCGGCGCATCTCGACGAACTGGCGAAGGGCGTCGGGCATGGCGCAGTGCTCCTCATGATCAAAGGTGATTTGTCTCCCTGGGATGCGAATCAATGCTTCTTTGCGGTCTGATGTCGCTAAATCGATAGTAAACACGGGAAACCGGCCAACTCGGGCAAAGTGGTCGTTCTCACCCCGTGAGGAGTGCGGGGCCCGGCTCCGTAGACTGTGGTCGTGAGCGACAAGGCCGACCCGAACCCGTACACCCTCCGCCCCGCCGACGGCGGCACCGGCGACGCCCTGCGCGACGTCGAGACGGCACTCTCCGAGCGCTGGCCGGAGAACAAGCTGGAGCCCTCGCTCGACCGGATCGAGGCCCTGATGGACATCCTGGGCCAGCCCCAGCGGTCCTTCCCCTCCATCCACGTCACCGGCACCAACGGCAAGACCTCCACCGCCCGGATGATCGAGCAGTTGCTCGGCGCCTTCGAGCTGCGCACCGGCCGCTACACCAGCCCGCACGTGGAGAGCGTCACCGAGCGGATCACCCTGGACGGCGCCCCGATCACCCCCGAGCGCTTCGTCGAGGTCTACCGCGACATCGAGCCCTACGTGCGGATGGTCGACGAGCGCGAGCCGGTCGCGATGTCCTTCTTCGAGGTGCTCACCGGCATGGCCTACGCCGCCTTCGCCGACGCGCCGGTGGACGTCGCGGTGGTCGAGGTCGGCATGGGCGGCTCCTGGGACGCCACCAACGTCATCGACGCCGCCGTCGCCGTGATCACCCCGATCGGCCTGGACCACACCGACAAGCTGGGGGAGACCACCGGCGAGATCGCGGTCGAGAAGTCCGGGATCATCAAGCCCGGCGCCGTCGCCGTCGTCGCCCAGCAGCAGCTCGACGCCGCCCAGACCGTCCTGCGGCGCGCCGTCGAGGTGGACGCCACGGTCGCCCGCGAGGGCATGGAGTTCGGCGTCATCCGCCGCGAACTCGCCGTCGGCGGCCAGCTGGTGACCCTGCGCGGGCTCGGCGGCGAAGAGTACGAGGACGTCTTCCTGCCGCTGCACGGCGAGTACCAGGCGCACAACGCCGCCCTCGCGCTGGCCGCCGTCGAGGCGTTCTTCGGCGTCGGCGGCGCCCGCGGCGGGCAGCTCGACGCCGACAAGGTCCGCCAGGCGTTCTCCGGCGTCACCTCCCCGGGCCGGCTGGAGGTCGTCCGGCGCAGCCCCACCATCGTCCTGGACGCCGCCCACAACCCGCACGGCGCCCGGGCCACCGTCGCCGCGCTCACCGAGTCCTTCGGCTTCACCCGGCTGGTCGGCGTCGTCGCCACCAGCGGCGACAAGGACGTGGCCGGCGTGCTGGAGGCCTTCGAGCCGGTGCTCGCCGAGGTCGTCGTCACCCAGAACTCCACCCACCGCGCGATGGACGTGGACGCGCTGGCCGCGCTCGCGGTCGAGATCTTCGGCGAGGAGCGCGTCCAGGTCGAGCCCCGGCTCGACGACGCCATCGCCGCCGCCGTCACCCTGGCCGAGGAGGAGGGCGACCTCGGCGGCGCCGGGGTGCTGGTCACCGGTTCGGTCATCACGGTGGGCGAGGCCCGCCTGCTGCTCGGGAGGAAGTGACGATGAGGACGCTCTGCTCCTCGACGCTGATCGGCGAGGCCCTGGTGGTGCTCTTCGCGGCCCTGGTCGCGATGCAGCTCTCCGACGTCTCCAGCGCCGCGCTGTGGTCCGTCAGCGGCATCGCCATGGCCCTGTGCCTGCTGCTCTGCGGCATGATCAACCGTCCCGGCGCGGTGGCCGTCGGCTGGGCCCTGCAGCTCGCGCTGATCGCCAGCGGCTTCGTCGTGCCGACCATGTTCGGGCTCGGCGCGGTCTTCGCCGGACTCTGGTGGTGCTCGGTGCACTACGGCCGCAAGATCGACGAGATCAAGGCCGCCCGGGCCGCCGCCGCGGCCGCCTGAGGGCGCCCCGGACCGGGTCCGGGGCGTTCGCTCACGCAAGGTAACCTCTGCGGTAGTCGCACGGCGCACGCGGCACCCGCGCGTGCGCCGATCCGTGTGCGCCGAACCGCGCGTGCGCGCCGAACCCGCATTCCCCAGGAGACGCCCCGTGTCCCAGCGCACTCTCGTCCTGCTCAAGCCCGACGCCGTCAAGCGCGGCCTGGCCGGCGAGATCATCAGCCGCATCGAGCGCAAGGCCGGCTGGCGCCTCGCCGCCGTCGAACTGCGCACCTTCGAGCGGGCGACGCTGGAGCAGCACTACGCGGAGCACGTCGGCCGCCCGTTCTACGAGCCGCTGCTGGAGTTCATGACCTCCGGCCCCTCCATCGCCCTGATCGTCGAGGGCGAGGAGGTCATCGCCGGCATCCGCATGCTGGCCGGCGCCACCAACCCGCTGGAGGCCGGGGCCGGCACCATCCGCGGCGACTACGCGACGATCACCCGCGAGAACCTCATCCACGCCTCCGACTCGGTCGAGTCCGCCGAGCGCGAGATCAAGATCTTCTTCCCCTCGCACGCCTGATCCGACCGGGCACGACGGCCACCCAGCGCCGTTCCAGGGACCTTCGGAAGGCCCCGGCCGGGACCATTGGCCCGGCCGGGGCATTCTTATCGGGAAATAGGGAACCAGGCCCTCCGACACGGCGTCCCAATGCCCGGAGAAGCGATCACGCCCCGGACAATGGACGGTATGCCCCACCTCGACCTCCGTGCCGACCGGCGTGACTACGATGGACGCGACTCAAGGGCCCGGTAAGGCAGCTCAGCTGGTCGCCGTCCACGTGTGGACGCGCACACCGTCCACCCCACAAGACTCCGAGCCCGGGAAAGGCACCCCACCCCATGGCGAGCAACCTGTCGTTCATCGGCCGCGACCTGGCGATCGACCTCGGAACTGCCAACACGCTGGTGTACGTCAGGGGCAAGGGGATCGTCCTCAACGAGCCGTCCGTCGTCGCGGTCAACACCAACACCGGGGGCATCCTCGCCGTCGGCGCCGAGGCCAAGAAGATGATCGGCCGCACGCCCGGCAACATCGTCGCCATCCGCCCGCTCAAGGACGGCGTGATCGCCGACTTCGAGATCACCGAGCGGATGCTGCGCTACTTCATCCTCAAGGTGCACCGCCGCCGCTTCCTCGCCCGCCCCCGGGTCGTCGTCTGCGTCCCCTCCGGCATCACCGGCGTCGAGCGCCGCGCCGTCATCGAGGCCTCCCTCCAGGCCGGCTGCCGCCAGGTGCACATCATCGAGGAGCCGATGGCCGCCGCCATCGGCGCCGGACTGCCCGTCCACGAGCCCACCGGCAACATGGTCGTCGACATCGGCGGCGGCACCACCGAGGTCGCCGTCATCTCGCTCGGCGGCATCGTCACCGCGCAGTCCATCCGGGTCGCCGGCGACGAGCTGGACAACGCCATCGTCCAGCACATCAAGAAGGAGTACTCGCTGCTCCTCGGCGAGCGCAGCGCCGAACAGATCAAGATGAGCATCGGCTCCGCCTTCGGCCTGGAGGGCGAGAAGGACGAGCATGCCGAGATCCGCGGCCGCGACCTGGTCAGCGGCCTGCCCAAGACCGTCGTCATCTCCGCCGCCGAGGTCCGCGAGGCCATCGACGAGCCGGTCAACTCGATCATCGACGCGGTGAAGACCACCCTCGACCAGTGCCCGCCCGAGCTGGCCGGCGACGTCATGGACCGGGGCATCGTGCTCACCGGCGGCGGCGCCCTGCTGCGCGGCCTGGACGAGCGGCTGCGCCGGGAGACCGGCATGCCGATCCACATCGCGGAGAACCCGCTGGACTCCGTCGCACTCGGCTCCGGCAAGTGCGTCGAGGAGTTCGAGGCGCTCCAGCAGGTGCTCGACGCCGCGCCGCGCCGTTAGCAGAACCGACACACCGGCCGAACTGACGGGCCTCCGCCCGGGTCCACAGCCCGGGCCGGTGGCCAGGGGTACGAAGGGGCAGTACCAGCACCGTGAGGGACACACGAGAAAGCCGGCTGCTGCTCATCCTGCTGGTGGCGGTCGCCTTCGCACTGATCACCGTCGACATCAAGGGCGGTGAGAGCTCCCCGCTCGGCGGCGCCCGGCGCGCGGCCGCCGCCGTCCTCGGCCCGGTCGAACGCGGCGCCGCCACCGCCGTCGACCCGGTCGCCGACACCGTGCGGGCCTTCCGCGACGCCGCCTCCAACAGCGGACGCACCGACCAGCTCGCCCGCGAGAACACCGAACTGCGGCAGAAGCTCGCCTCCTCCGACATGGCCGGCGGACGCACCCAGCAGCTCGACGACCTGCTGCGCACCGCGGGCGCAGGCGGCTACACCGTCAAGGCCGCCCAGACCATCGCGATCGGCCCGGCCCAGGGCTTCTCCTGGACCATCACCATCGACGCCGGCAGCGACGACGGCCTCACCCGCGACATGACCGTCATCAACGGCCAGGGCCTGGTCGGCCGGATCACCACCGTCGCCCCGACCACCGCCACCGTGCTGCTCGCCTCCGACCCCGGCTTCACCGCCGGCACCCGGCTGGAGGGCAGCGGCGAGATCGGCTTCGCCGCCGGCGGCGGCACCAGCGCCATGAAGGTCTCGCTGCTCAACGGCAAGGCCCAGGTGAAGGAGGGCGACCGGCTGGTCACCTTCGGCTCGCAGAGCGGCCGCCCGTTCGTCCCCGGCGTCCCGGTCGGCAAGGTCGTCCAGGTCGAGGCCAACCCCGGGCAGCTCACCAAGACGGTCCTCGTCGAGCCCTTCGTCCAGTTCACCCGGCTCGACCTGGTCGGCGTCGTCGTCGTCCCGCCGCGCACCGACCCGCGCGACGCCGTCCTGCCGCCGGCCCCCGCGCCGGCCGCCCAGGGCCAGGCCGCCGCGGCGGCACCGGCCGGGCCGGCCGTCCCCGTCCTCCCCGCCGCCCCGGCCGCCGTCCCGCCCGCCACGCCCACTGGGGGGAACTGAGCCATGCGCCTCGCCCGCATCCCCGTCTCCGCCGTCCTGATCCTGCTCGGCCTGCTGCTCCAGGTCAGCGTCCTCGGCCGGCTGCAACTGCCCGGGGCCACCCCGGACGTCCTGCTGCTCGTGGTCGTCGGCCTCGCCCTGGTCTACGGGCCCTCCGGCGGCTGCCTGGTCGGCTTCGCGGCCGGCCTGCTCGCCGACGTCGCCCCGCCCTCCGACCACGCCATCGGCCGCTACGCGCTGGTGCTCTGCCTGATGGGCTACGCCGCCGGGCTGCTGCGCCCCGAGCACGGCCGGCAGCGTTCGGTCTCCGGCGCGCTGCTGGTGGTGGCCGGCGCCGCGATCGCCTCCACCCTGCTGTACGCGATGGTCGGCGCGCTGGTCGGCGACACCGCCGCCCGGCACGTCGGGCTCGGCCAGCTGGTGATCACCGCCCTGTTCTACGACCTGCTGCTCGCCCCGTTCGTGGTGCCCGCCGTGATGCTGATCGCCCGCCGCTTCGGCAAGGACCCGCTGACCGTCGCCGACGACGACGAGGGCGGCCCCGGGCTCGGCACCCTGGCCCGCTACCGCACCACCCGCGACACCACGGGCGGTGTGTCCTTCAAGAAGAAGCGCCTGCTCGGCGCGGGCAAGCGCCCGTAGCCCCGGCGCCCTCCCGGCCCGACCAGCCCGCCCGACCCCGTTCTGTTTTGGAGCGCACGAGACGTGAGCAACATCCCCGAGACCGGCCGTACCCGGCGGGTGACGATCCGTCTGGTGGTGCTGCAGATCCTGGTGCTCTCGCTGCTCGCCACCCTCGGCGGCCGGCTGTGGTACCTGCAGATCCGCAACGCCAGCGTCTACACCGCCAAGGCGACCGGCAACCACATCCGCGAGGTCGTCGAACCGGCCGTGCGCGGCGAGATCCTGGACGCCTCCGGCCGCATCCTCGCCGGCAACGAGACCAAGCTGGTCGTCTCGGTCAGCCGCACCTCGCTGCTGCAGCAGAAGGACGGCGGCAAGGAGGTGCTCACCCGGCTCGCCGAGGTGCTCGGGATGCCCGCCAAGGACGTCCAGGAGAAGGTCCGGCTCTGCGACGCCAAGACCGCGCAGCCCTGCTGGAACGGCTCGCCCTACCAGCCGATCCCGGTCACCAAGGAGGCGACCACCCAGCAGGCGATGCAGATAATGGAGCGCCGCGAGGACTTCCCCGGGGTCACCGCCCAGCCCACCGCCGTGCGCCACTACACCGGCGTCGAGGGCGCCAACCTCGCCCAGGTGCTCGGCTACCTCTCGCCGGTCACCGACGAGGAGGTCTCCAAGACCGCCGACAAGGCCGGCCTCGACCGCTACCTGCCGGCCGACCAGATCGGCCGCGCCGGGCTGGAGTCCGTCTACGACCGCGACCTGCGCGGCACCGCCGGCATCACCAAGCTGGAGGTGGACAACCTCGGACGGGTCATCGGCACCGCCGACCAGGCCGCCCCGCAGACCGGCAACAACCTGGTGACCAGCATCGACGCCCGGGTGCAGAAGGTCGTCGAGGACAACCTGGCGCAGGCCATGGCCGACGCCCGCAAGACCTTCGACAAGGTCACCAACCGCAACTACGAGGCCGACTCCGGCGCCGCCGTCGTGATGGACGTGCACACCGGCCGGATCGTCGCGATGGCCAGCGCCCCCACCTACGACCCCAACCTGTGGCAGGGCGGCATCAGCGGCAAGGACTACCAGGCGCTGACCAGCAAGGAGTCCAACTTCCCGCTGCTGAACCGGGCCATACAGGGTCAGTCGGCCCCCGGCTCGACGTTCAAGGTGATCTCCACCGCCGCCGCCGTCCAG
Source organism: Kitasatospora sp. NPDC059462 (assembly GCF_042749955.1). Taxonomy (NCBI): domain Bacteria; kingdom Bacillati; phylum Actinomycetota; class Actinomycetes; order Kitasatosporales; family Streptomycetaceae; genus Kitasatospora; species Kitasatospora sp. NPDC059462. Next base: position 18,863 of record NZ_JBHYUU010000117.1, read on the forward strand.
GCCGGCTACCCGATCGACGGCCGCTACGACTGCCCGAAGAGCATGACCATCGGCGGCCGGGAGTTCAAGAACTTCGAGAGCGAGAGCTTCGGTTCGATCTCCCTGGAACGGGCCCTGGAGGTCTCCTGCGACACCGTCTTCTACGGCCTGGCCTACGACCAGTGGATGAAGGACGGCGGCATCAAGCCCAAGAAGGACCCGGGCGACTGGTTCTTCAAGACCGCCCACCAGTTCGGCCTCGGCGCCAAGACCGGCATCGACCTGCCGAGCGAGGTCACCGGCCGGGTGCCCGACCGCCAGTGGAAGCAGTCCTTCTACGACAACAACAAGGACGCCTGGTGCCGGCAGGCGGAGAAGGGCGGCAACAGCTTCTCCGACCAGATCGCCCGGGAGAACTGCGTCGACGGCTACCAGATGCGCGCCGGTGACGCCGTCAACTTCGCGATCGGCCAGGGCGACACCCTCGTCACCCCGGTCCAGATGGCCCGGATCTACGCGGCGCTCGCCAACGGCGGCACCTTCTACCGGCCGACCGTCGCCAAGGCCGTGATAAGCCCGGGCGGGGAGCTCGTCCGCGAGATCGCCCCGCACGAGGACGGCCGGCTGCCCGGCGACCAGAAGCTCCTCAGCTACATCGACCAGGCCACCGCGGGCGTCGTCACCAGCGGCACCGCCGCCTGGAAGTTCACCGGCGCGGGCTGGCCGCAGGGCAAGATCGAGCTGCACGCCAAGACCGGCACCGCCGAGGTCGAGGGCAAGCAGACCACCTCGTGGCTGACCACCTACAGCCGCGACTACGCGGTCGTGATGACGATAAGCCAGGGCGGCACCGGCTCCGGCGGTTCCGGCGACGCGATCCGGCGGATCTACCAGGCGCTGTACGGCGTCGACGACAAGGGCAACGTCGACCAGGGCAAGGCGCTGCTCCCCACGCCGCAGGCCGAACTGCCCAAGTTCAACCCGGACGGCACCGCGATCATCAAGCCGGCCTCGTTCGCCGACGGCGGCGCGGTGCTCGGCGACCCCGGGGTGAGCGGCGCCGCGCCGCGGGTCTTCCTCGACCCGGCGCAGCCCGGCGGCACCGCCCCGGTGCCCGTGGCGGCGGTGGCCGCCGTCGAACCCACCCGCTCCACCGGAAGGGGCCGGGCATGACCTCCTACGGCTCGTACCGCCAGCTGCGCCTCGTGCCGCAGCGCGGCGGGGTGCCCAAGGCGCTCGCCAAGGACTCCCCGCTGTGGCGGATCGACTGGATACTGCTGCTGGCCGCGGTGGTCCTCTCGCTGGGCAGCTCGCTGCTGGTCTGGTCGGCGACCCGGGGGCGGGACACGCTCACCCACGGCGACCCGCAGTACTTCCTGTTCCGCCACCTGACCAACGTCCTGATCGGGGCGCTGCTGTGCGCGGTGGTGATAGCGATAGGGAGCCGGCGCTTCCGGACGGTCGTGCCGTTCCTGTACGCCGGCGTGATCGTGCTGCTGCTGGCCACCCTGAGCCCGCTCGGCTCGACCATCAACGGCCAGCACTCCTGGATTCAGCTCGGCGGCGGCTTCTCGGTGCAGCCGGCCGAGTTCGCGAAGCTGGCGATCGTGCTGTCGATGGCGGTCGTGCTGTCCGACCAGGTGGACGCGGGGGAGCGGGAGTTCCCGGCGAACAAGGCGGTGTTCCGCGCGCTGGTCTGGGCGACGCTGCCGATGGCGATAGTGATGCTGATGCCGGACGCCGGTTCGGTGATGGTGATGGCCGTCATCGTGCTGGGCATCCTGCTGGCCTCCGGCGCGGCCAACCGCTGGGTGTTCGGGCTGATCCTGGCGGGCGTCGGCGGCTCCGTGGCGATCTGGAAGCTCGGGGTGCTGAGCAAGTACCAGATCGACCGCTTCGCGGCCTTCGCCAACCCGGCGCTTGACCCCTCCGGCGTCGGCTACAACACCGCGCAGGCCCGGATCGCGATCGGCTCCGGCGGGCTGTTCGGCAAGGGCCTGTTCCACGGGACGCAGACCACCGGGCAGTTCGTGCCGGAGCAGCAGACCGACTTCGTGTTCACGGTGGCCGGCGAGGAGCTGGGCTTCCTCGGCGCGATGGCGATCATCGTGCTGCTCGGCGTGGTGCTCTGGCGGGCCTGCCGGATCGCCCGCCACGCCACCGACCTCTACGGCACCGTCGTGGCGGCCGGGGTGGTCGCCTGGTTCGCCTTCCAGGGCTTCGAGAACATAGGGATGTGCCTGGGCATCATGCCGGTGGCCGGCATCCCGCTGCCGTTCGTCTCCTACGGAGGCTCGTCGATGTTCTCGACCTGGGTGGCGATCGGGCTGTTGCAGGCGGTGCAGAGCCAGCGGCCGATAGCGGCCTGAGCGCTCCGCGAACGCCGGGGGCCGGTCCGGGGATCTCCCCGGGCCGGCCCCCGGCGCGTGCGGCTCCACCGGGAGTCCCGGTCCGCGAGGGGCCCGGCCGGGGGCTACCCGGCCGGGGGCAGCAGCAGGTCGGCGGCGGCGAACACCGCCCGGGTCTGGTGGGCGACCTGGGTCTCCACCGGCACCCAGCGGGCGCCCAGCCGGTGCAGGCCCTCCAGGCTCGCCGCGACGATCCCGCGGGCGCGGACCCGGGCCGCGTCCGCCGCCGGACCGCCGCTGTCCGCGAGCAGCCGCAGCAGCATCGAGGCGATCCGCAGCGGCACCCGCTCGGCCGCGATCCGCGCCGCCGTCACCCGGGACACCGTCAGCGGCGCCGACGACCAGGCGGCGAGCCAGTCGTCCACCACCGGGCGGCAGACCGCCAGGTTGAACTCGACGGCGCGCAGCAGCGGCCCGTACGCCACCCCCGCGTGCGGCGGCACCTGCGGCAGCAGGGTGGTCAGCTCGGCGACCCGCCCGCCCAGCCGGTCCGCGCAGGCCCCGACGGCGGCGCGCACGTCCGGCGCCGGACGTGCGTCGCCGACCGCGTCGACCGCCCACATCGGCACCTCCAGCACCGCCGTCGTGCCGCCGTACCGGCCCGCGTAGGACCAGGTGGACAGCTCCGGGCGGTCCGGCAGCGGCTGGCGGCGGCGGCCCGGCGGCGGCATCACGTAGCTGCCCGGGGCCGGGCTGTCCCAGCCGACCGCGTCGTAGGAGTCGACGTCCAGCGGGATGCCGCCGCGCGCCACCGAGCGGGCGAAGCGCTCCGCCAGGGCCGGCAGCGGCCGGGTGAGCTGCACGAACGCGCCGCCGAAGTCCACGCCGTGCAGCGAGCACTGGAGCACCGGGCGCAGCTCGTCGATCAGCCCGGTGAGCACCCGGCTCTCCGGCATCGGCGCCAGCGGGCCGTCCGGGTGCGGCAGCAGCTCCGGCTGCTCGTGGAAGGCCGGCCGGAAGAAGTGCTCGTAGTGCCGGGCCGCGGTGAGGGGGCCGTTCAGCCAGCCCTCGTTGAGCGCGGCGCCGTCCGGGTCCAGGCAGAGCAGGACGTGCCAGCCGACCCCCGGCCGGGGCGGCAGCTCCAGCACCCGCTCGGCCAGCCGCACGGCGGAGGCCACGCCGACCGGCTCGTTGGGGTGCGGACCGCCGACGGCCAGCACCGTGTGCTCGCCCTCGTCCACCGAGAGCAGGACCAGCGGGCGCCCCGCCCGGGAACGCCCCACCTCGCGGACCCGGCAGCGCCCGGGGTGGCGGCGGGCCAGCCGGCGGGCCGCGGCGACCGCGCGCGCCGCCGTCGGATAGGTCCCGGTGTCCTGTCGCGGGGCGTCGATCCGGCGCGTCCGCCGGCCCGTGTCGGCCATGACTCTCCTGTCCTCGGGGGGCGGGCGGGGCGGCGCGGCCGGGGGCCTCGGCGGGAGCGCGGCGCGGGGTCGCGCCGGGTCCTCCCGGCACGGCCGGTGCGCGCGCGGCCGACTCCCTCGCTCCGGGGACGCACAGGACCTTCCGGTGGAGCCTTGCCAGTACCGCACGCGCCCTCGGAGCGTGTCAACAGTCGTCGGGCACCCGCGGTGGGGCCGTGGTGGGCCCGCGGTGGGCCGCCGGTGGGGCCGCGTTCACGTGCCGGGATCCCGTACCCGGACCGTCCGGGTGCGGTGGATCCGGCTCCTCGGCCGGACCGGGGCGCACGACGGTTCGGCTACCCTTGAGGGTCACCCCTCCCAGCCGTCGCCCCCGCCAAGTGCGCGGCGGTCCCGAACGTCGTAAGGGTTCCCACTACACATGACTGTCGAATCGGTCTTCCCACGCCTGGAGGCCCTCCTCCCGCACGTCCAGAAGCCGATCCAGTACGTCGGCGGCGAGCTGAACTCGACCGTCAAGGACTGGGACGCCTGCGACGTCCGCTGGGCGCTGATGTACCCCGACGCCTACGAGGTCGGCCTGCCCAACCAGGGCGTCATGATCCTCTACGAGGTGCTCAACGAGCAGGAGGGCGTCCTCGCCGAGCGCACCTACAGCGTCTGGCCGGACCTCGAAGCGCTGATGCGCGAGCACGGCGTCCCCCAGTTCACCGTGGACGCCCACCGGCCGGTGCGCGCCTTCGACGTGTTCGGGCTCTCCTTCTCCACCGAACTCGGCTACACCAACATGCTGGCCGCGCTCGAACTCGCCGGCATCCCGCTGGACGCCCGCGACCGCACCGACGAGGACCCGGTCGTGCTGGCCGGCGGCCACGCCGCGTTCAACCCCGAGCCGATCGCGGACTTCATCGACTGCGCGGTGATCGGCGACGGCGAGCAGGCCGTGCTCGACATCACCCGGATCGTCCGGGAGTGGAAGGCCGAGGGGCGCCCCGGCGGCCGCGACGAGCTGCTGCTGCGCCTCGCCCGCACCGGCGGGGTGTACGTGCCGAAGTTCTACGACGTCGAGTACCTGGCCGACGGCCGGATCGGCCGCGTCGTGCCGAACGCCCCCGGCGTGCCGTGGCGGGTCTCCAAGCACACGGTGATGGACCTCGACGAGTGGCCCTACCCGAAGCAGCCGCTCGTCCCGCTCGCCGAGACCGTCCACGAGCGGATGTCCGTGGAGATCTTCCGCGGCTGCACCCGCGGCTGCCGCTTCTGCCAGGCCGGCATGATCACGCGCCCCGTGCGGGAGCGAAGCATCACCGGCATCGGCGAGATGGTCGAGCGCGGGCTCAAGGCGACCGGCTTCGAGGAGGTCGGCCTGCTGTCGCTGTCCTCCGCGGACCACACCGAGATCGGTGACGTCGCGAAGGGCCTGGCGGACCGCTACGCCGACGACAAGATCGGCCTCTCGCTGCCGTCCACCCGCGTCGACGCCTTCAACATCGACCTCGCCAACGAGCTCAGCCGCAACGGCCGCCGCTCGGGCCTCACCTTCGCCCCCGAGGGCGGCAGCGAGCGCATGCGCAAGGTGATCAACAAGATGGTGTCGGAGGAGGACCTCATCCGCACCGTCGCCACCGCCTACGGCAACGGCTGGCGCCAGGTGAAGCTGTACTTCATGTGCGGCCTGCCCACCGAGACCGACGAGGACGTGCTCCAGATCGGCGAGATGGCGAAGAACGTCATCCAGAAGGGCCGCGAGGTCACCGGCCAGAACGACATCCGCTGCACCGTCTCCATCGGCGGTTTCGTGCCCAAGCCGCACACCCCGTTCCAGTGGGCCCCGCAGCTGTCCGCCGAGGCCACCGACGCCCGCCTGGCCAAGCTGCGCGACTCGATCCGCGGCGACCGCAAGTACGGCAAGAACATCGGCTACCGCTACCACGACGGCAAGCCCGGCATCGTCGAGGGCCTGCTCTCGCGCGGCGACCGCCGGGTCGGCGCGGTCATCCGCGCGGTCTACGAGGACGGCGGCCGCTTCGACGGCTGGCGCGAGCACTTCTCCTACGACCGCTGGATGGCGAGCGCCGAGAAGGGCCTGGCCGGCACCGGCGTCGACGTCGACTGGTACACCACCCGCGAGCGCGGCTACGAGGAGGTCCTGCCCTGGGACCACCTGGACAGCGGTCTCGACAAGGACTGGCTCTGGGAGGACTGGCAGGACGCCCTGGAGGAGGTCGAGGTCGACGACTGCCGCTGGACCCCGTGCTTCGACTGCGGCGTCTGCCCGCAGATGGACACCCACATCCAGATCGGCCCCACCGGCAAGAAGCTCCTCCCGCTCACCGTGGTGAACAAGTAGGTGTAATGCTGCAGCCCCCGGTGGATATATCCACCGGGGGCTGCAACATCTCAAGTGGGACTTGCAAAGGGGATGTCAACGGTGAGATGGTGGATATATCCATCATGAGAGGTGGTGTAGCATATGTCGAAGACCGTGATCGATATCGACGATGAGGCCCTGGCGCTGGCTGCCGAGGTGCTCGGCACGGTCACCAAGAAGGACACGGTCAACGCGGCCCTGATCGAGATAGGGGCGAGGCGTCGCAGGGAGCTCGCACTGCAGGAGCTGGTGCGGCTCGCTGAGGACGGCGCGTTCGATCGGGTCCTGGATCCGGGCTTCAAGGACGAGGCGTGGCGAGGGAAGCAGGGTGGGGCTGAGTGGGAGAGCGTGACGACTTCCTGATCGATTCGTCCGCAGCGGTACGCCTGCTGAAGCGGCCGTCCGCGCTCGCCGCGTGGAGCGAGGCCCTGACTGCCGGGCGGGTCGGTATGTGTTCGGCGGTCGAGGCCGAACTGCTCTACTCGGCCCGTTCGGTGTCCGAGATGCGGGCGATGTCGGCGCAGTTCGATCGGCTGTACACATGGTGGGTCACGCCGGACGACGTGTGGCGTCATGTCCGGGAACTGCGGTTCACGTTGGCCGAATCGGGAGCCCATCGCTCTGCGGGTGTGGTGGACCTGCTCCTGGCTGCAACTGCCTTGCACCACGGGCTGACCGTGCTGCACTACGACCGGGACTTCGAGACGATCGCCAAGCACGCCGAGCTCAAGACCCGGTGGCTCGCGGAGCCCGGGTCGCTGGCCTGAGGGCCGGCCGCCGACCGGGGCGGGGCGAGGGGTGGGCCGGGGCGCGTACCCTTTGAGGTGACAGCGTCCGGACAGTGGGGGGAAACCTCTCCGCTGCGGACGGGAAAAACTGACGAAGGACTGAGCGACCCTGGCACGCCGTACGCCCGACGGTCCCCCGCCCGCGCCGACGGTGCAGCGGATCCGTCTCCGCTACACCAAGCGCGGCCGGCTCCGCTTCACCAGCCACCGCGACTTCCAGCGCGCCTTCGAGCGCGCCCTGCGCCGGTCGGCGGTGCCGATGGCCTACTCGGCCGGCTTCACCCCGCACCCCAAGGTGTCCTACGCCAACGCCGCGCCGACCGGTGTGGCCAGCGAGGCGGAGTACCTGGAGATCGGGCTCGCCGCCCCCCGCGACCCGGAGGAGCTGCGCGTCCTGCTGGACGAGTCGCTGCCCGGGGGCCTCGACGTGATCGACGCGGTCGAGGTGCGCACGTCCAACTTCGTGGAGCGCCTGGAGGCCTCCGAGTGGCGGGTCCGGCTCGACGGGGTCGAGCCCCAGGAGGCGGCCCGCGCCGTCGCGGCCTTCCTCGCCGAGGAGCGGGTCGAGGTCGAACGCCTCACCAAGAACGGCGTCCGGGTCTTCGACGCGCGCGGCGCGGTCGCCGCGATCGAACTCCTCCCGCCGCAGGTCGACGGCGGTGCGGACACGGCGGGCGAAGAGGCCCGCGATGTTCGGACCGGGCGTCCCTGTGCGATACTGCGCCTGGTAGTACGACACGCCACACCCGCCGTACGACCCGACGACGTGTTGTCCGGTCTCCGTGCGACGGCCGACCTGGCGCCGCCGGTCCCCGCAGAGGTGACCAGGCTGGCGCAGGGGCCGCTCGACGAGGGGACCGGCACGGTGACCGACCCGCTGGCGCTCGACCGCGCCGCGGCCCCGGCCGGCCCTGTGGCCACCGGCGAGCCGCGCGCAACCGCGTCCGCCTAGCGGGCGGAGGCCGGGTCCAGTTCCCCACTGGGCCCGCTGGTCCTCCAGGCCCCCGCGGCTCCCCAGGGGAGCGAGCGTCGTCGAAGCACAGGCCGGCCTCTTGCGGCCCGCCGACCCCGACGGTCGGTGGGCCCGAGGACCCCGTCCGGGAGCCACCCGGGGTTGGGGGACGGCGCAGCTTGGGAAAACCTCAGAAGACTGGTCAGACCAGAAGACTTTCGACACCCCGCCGAGCGCGGGGCGCCGAGCGAGACTACGAGCCCCTGTGCGGCCTCGCGTCCGCGCGGCGGCACCGTGAAAGGGTCCGGCCCGAGCATCGTCGCGATGCCGGCCGGCCACCGGTGCCGCGCCGTGCCCGGATGCGGAGCCCGGGGGCCTGACGGGAGATCCACCCGCATGCTCGATAACACCGATCCGCAGCAGTCTGCGGCCACGGAACCGAACGACACCGCCGCGACCGGCGGCGAGAGCGCGTCCGCCGCGCCGCCGCGCCGGCGCCGCCGGGCGGTGTCCCGCCCGGCCGGAGCGCCGCAGGGCGCGGCCACGGAGAGCGCCGAGACGGTCATCACGGCCGAGGAGCCGGCGCAGACCGCCTCCGAGCCCGCGCCCGCCGCAGCGCCCGCCGCCGCCGAGCCGGCCGCGGAGAAGCCGGTGCGCGCCCGCCGCACCCGCAAGCGCGCCGAGGCGCCCGCCGGTGCGCCCGAGGCCACCGCCATCGTGGTCACCGCGCCGGAGGCCGGCGAGCCGGCGGCCGCGCCGAAGAAGGCCGCGAAGAGCGAGAAGGCCGCGAAGGCCGAGGCGCCGGAGAAGGCCGAGGCGCCGGAGAAGGCGGAGAAGCCCGTGCGGGCCCGCCGGACCCGCAAGAAGGCCGAGGCCGCGCCGGTCGAGGAGCCGGTGCAGGCCGTCGCCGAG
>NZ_JBHYUU010000118.1:0-16819 GCF_042749955.1 Kitasatospora sp. NPDC059462
CCGGCTCGCGCCCCCCCCCGCCACCCTCCCGCTGGAGGAGGCGCACCTGGCCCGGGGGCGCGCCCCGGCCGGCGGCGCGGCGGCCGGGGCGCGCCGGCACCGGGGTCAGTGCTCCAGGGCGGAGCGCAGGTCCCACAGGGTGCGCCAGGTGGCGGCGCCCTGTTCGGCGCGGCGGCGGACCGGGCCGTCCCAGTAGCCGAGCAGCCGGGCGGCGTCGGCCGGGTCGTCCTTGCGGACCACGCCGATGAGCTGGCCGGGGAGGCGGCCGAGCAGGTCGCCGCCGTCGGGCAGGTAGGCGGCGGTGACGCCGAGGGCGGTGGCCACCGAGACGGCCTCGGCGGTGCTCATCACGGTGGAGGGGCGTTCGACGTCCCAGCCCTCGGTGGAGCGGCCGGTCCGCAGGTCGCGGAAGGCGGTGACGAGCGCCTCCAGCACCGCGTCGTCCACCGCGAAGGCGGCGCCGGCGCGGGCCACGGCGGCGGTGGACTGGCGGCGGACCAGGTCCACCTCGGCGGCGAGGCTGCCGATCGGGCCGACCGTCTCGAAGTTGAACCGTCGCTTGAGGGCGGCGGACATCTCGCTGACGCCCTTGTCGCGCAGGTTGGCCGTGGCGATCAGGGTGAACCCGGGGACGGCGTGCAGCTGGCCGTCGGGGGTGCCGGCGAGTTCGGGGACGGCGATCCGCCGCTCGGAGAGCAGCGAGACCAGGGCGTCCTGGACCTCGGGCAGACAGCGGGTGACCTCCTCGACGCGGGCGACCGCGCCGGTGGTCATCGCGGTCAGCACCGGGGAGGGCACCAGCGCCTCGCGGCTGGGGCCCTTGGCGAGCAGCAGCGCGTAGTTCCAGCCGTACTTGAGCTGGTCCTCGGTGGTGCCGGCGGTGCCCTGGACGGTGAGCGCGCTGGTGCCGCAGACGGCGGCGGAGAGGAGCTCGGAGAGCATCGACTTCGCCGTGCCGGGCTCGCCGACGAGCAGCAGGCCGCGCTCGCCGGCGAGGGTGACGACGCAGCGTTCGACCAGGGCCCGCTCGCCGACGAACTTCTGCTCGATCGCCAGGCTCTTCCGGCCGGCCTTGAGCTTCTCGCCGCCGCTGCCCATCACGAAGGTGACCACGGCGCGCGGGGTGAGCCGCCAGCCGGGCGGACGCGGGCCGGAGTCGTGGGCGGCCAGGAACTCCAGTTCGGCGGCGTACCGCTCCTCCGGCAGGACGACCTGCCGGGCGGCCGGCCCGGGCGCGGTGGTGGTGGTGGTCGTGGTCATCGGCGGGCCTTCCTGCGCTTGCCGGTCTGGAGCTCTTCGAAGCCGGGGGCGTCCCCGTCGGTGACGCGCTGCCAGGCCCGGGCGAACAGCTCCGGGACGGACAGCTGCGGCAGCGCGGCGTGGTGGGTGGGCAGGTCGTAGAGGCCGGCCTTCCACGTCTCGACGGGCAGGCCGGGGGCCTTGGCCTCCTGCCAGCCGCCGGGGAGGAACAGGCTGCGCCCGGCCCGGGCCCGCTTGGCCTCCACGACCAGCCCGGAGGCGCCGAGTTCGGCGCGCGCCTTCTTCAGCCGGGCCGGCTTCCAGCCCGTCCAGCGGGCGACGTTGCGGTCGGTCGGGTCGGGCAGGGCGAGCAGCTGGAGGTAGAGCACGGCGGCGTCCTCGCCGAGCTCCTTGGCCTTGGCGACCTCGGTGACCAGCTCCGGCACCGTGAGCAGCGGGTGGTGGGGCCAGATCTCGGTCCCGGCGGCGTCCGCCGCCGGGGGGAGCCCGGGCAGGGCGACCAGCCGGTCCAGGGCGCCGTCCAGGAGGGCGGTGAGGACGGACCGCTGGCGGACGAACCAGAAGCTGTCGGCCAGGCCGGCGAGCAGTTCCAGCGCCGGGTCCTGCGGGCCGCCGATGCCCGCCGGGCGCCACCAGATGTACTCCGCCGCGTTGGCTTCGTGCCCGGGCGACAGCACCACGGCCTCGCCGCAGCGGACCAGTCCGTCGGCGTCGGCGCCGCCCTCGGCGGGCAGGCCCCAGCGGGTGCGCAGGACGGCGGCCAGCGAATCGCCCTTGCTGTTGCGGCGCAGCTCGTAGGCGAGCAGCAGCTCCGGGTCGGCCAGGCGGGTGCGCAGCGCCTGGACGGCCGGGGCGAGCAGCGCGCGCAGCGGGCTGTTCCAGGACAGCCGGTAGGCGAGCCAGGCGAGGGCGTCGACGGCCTGGGAGAGGGTGCTGTACTCGGGGACGGCGTCCGGGTCCTCGGGCACCAGGTTGAGCGCGCCCCCGTCGCCCTGGGGGCGGAGCCGCTGGCGGGTGGTGCGGCTCAGCCACGGGGTGTTCGCGACGTTGAGGATCTCCTCGATCCGCTGGATGTGGGTGCCGCTGACGGCGGCCTGGTCCTCGTCGGGCAGGGTGACGATCCGTCCGAGGCGTTCGGTCCAGCGGGCGGCGCCGGCGGCGCTGTCCGGGCCGGTGGTCCAGAGGTCCTCCGGGTCCTCCGGCAGCAGGGCCGCCCAGACCTGGGCGAGGGCGGACCGCTCGCGCCCGCGCAGCCAGTCCCGGGCGGCCTTGGCCTCGGCGGCCTTGAAGCCGTACTCCTTGAGCGCCTCGGCGGGCAGCGGCGAGCCGTACCACTGGACGAGGGCGCTGGTGGGGCTGAACAGCAGGGTGGAGCGGAGGGCGCCGATGCCGGTGCGCTCGCCGAAGTCGGCGGCGCGGTCGGCGCGGTGGGTGATGGCGCCGCGCTCGGCGAGCAGGGCGGTGAACCGGGCGACCCAGTCGGCGCTGACGGTGTCCTCGGTGACGCGCTCGAAGCCGGTGCCGAAGTGGGCGACCGGGCCGAAGGCGCCGCTCGGGTCGTGGTCGACGGCGAGCCAGAAGACCTTGTCGTCGGCGTGGTGGCTGCAGCCGAGGACGATCACGGTACGCTCGCCGTGCCGCCAGACCTGGCCGGCCCGGTGCTCGTGCTTGTCCTCCCGGCTCTGCCCCTCGCCGAGCGGCTCGGTGAGGCGGACCTCGCGCAGGGTGGCGCCGCGGTCGGCGAGCGGCCCGGCGGTGAGCTCGGTGAGCAGCAGCGCGAGCGAGGCGCGGTGCTCGGCGGAGGTGAGCGGGGCGGCGGCCGCGTAGGCGAGGGTGCCGACGTCGCCGAGCGCGTGCAGCCAGCCGTGGTGGGTGTCCTCGCCGTGCAGGTCGACCCGGTGCGGGGTGCTCCAGCCCTCGCCCTCGGCGGCGGGCGGCTCGGCGAGGACGGCGGTGACCGTCCGGAGGTTGTTGAGCACCCGGTAGGCGACGCTGCGGTCCCAGCTGCGGCCGAAGCCCCCGATCCCGGGCAGCAGCAGGCCGGCGGCCTCGCCGAGCTCGTAGTCGGTGCCGTGCTCGGGCCGGTAGGCGTACGTCGGGGCGCCGGAGGAGTCGGAGGTGCGGGGGGCGTTCTCGGGCTGCGGCAGGTAGCGCGCGATCCCGTCGAGCAGGTGGGCGGCGCTGCGGGCGAGGCCGGTGACGCCGGCCAGCAGCCGCCGGTGGGTGATGCCGGGCAGCAGCTCCGCGACGGCGTCGAGCGAAAGCTCCTCGGCGGCCTTGCCGCTGCTGACCACGGGGCGGCGCACGCCCTGGACGGTGATCCAGCGCTGCTGCGCCGCGGGGACCGGCTCGGCGTCGGTCGGCCAGGCGGCGTCGACGAGGCGGGCGGCCTGTTCGTCGGTGAGGCCGCGCAGCACCGTGGAGCCGTGCTCGTCGCGCGGGCGCAGGGCGTGCCAGTGGGCGAGCGGCAGCACGACGGCGGTGCCGGCCGCGCCGAGGCCGCCGGGGTCGCCGGGGTCGAGGTCGGCGGTGAGGCCGGTCGGGTCGGCGGTGACGGTGCCCTCCGCCGCGGAGTCCTCGGCGGCCAGGCCCAGGGTCAGGTCGCGTTGCTGGGTGTCGTGGACCAGCGGGCGTGCGCCGCCGGGCAGGACGAGCCGGCCGCGCGGGTACGTCCGGTTCCGGACCCGGGAGTTGTCGACGACGAGCGTGGTGCCGTCGGCGGTGCCGGTGGTGACCCGTGAGCCGTCGACCCGCACCCAGTGGCCGAGCACGGTGCCGTCGGTGCCGAGCGGGGTGTCCTCCAGGCCGGGCTGGAGCGGCAGCATCCTGGTGCGGTTGACCTCCAGGCGGCCCGCCGCGGCGCCGGCGGCGATCCGCGGCGGCTCGGAGACGCGGCCGACGGTGCCGGTGGCGGGGTCGAACTCGTGCAGGACGTGGCCGCGGTTCCAGCGGGCGGCCCAGTGGCCGGTGCCGTCGGCGAGGAGGTGGTCCTGGTCGGACACCTGGGTGTCGCCGACGTGCAGCGGGCGGTGGCCGCTGCTGCGCCCGCCGCCGGGCAGCGGGAGGGACGGCGTCTCGATCTCGTCGCCGCCACTGTAGTAGCGGGCGATGGTCTCGCCGCCGAGGTCGAAGACCTCGGCGGGGCGGCCGGACCAGTAGGCGCGCTGCTTGCCGTCCTGGTACCAGGCGACCAGCAGTTCGCCGTCGACGAAGCGGAAGTGCGCGCGCTGGTGGCTCTCCAGCTTGTGGGGGATGCGCAGGGTGTGTTCGAGCACGATGCCCTGCGGTCCGGCCACCACGACCTGGTTGCCGCGGCCGAGCACCAGGTGCGGCCAGGCCTCCTGCAGCACCAGGCCGTCGGGCAGGTTGCCGCCGTTGCCGACGCCGGGGGCGTCGCCGCCCGCGACGCCGAGCCTGGCGAACGCCTCGTCCAGGGCCGGCCAGCCGAGTTCGTCGAGGATGCCGCCGCGCAGGGCGCGGGCGAGCAGCCCGACCACGTCGAGGCCGGCGATCCGGGCGGCGGCCGCCGGGTTCTCCTCGCGCACGGCGGTGCGGTGGGCGTTGAGCTCGCGCAGCATCACGGCCGCGCTCTCCAGGCCGCGGACGGTCTCCAGTTCGTCGGTCCGGGCGTCGGACCACTCGACGAACAGCTCGCGCAGCACCGGCCGGGCGGCGAGCCCGCGGTTGTCGACGGTCGTCCAGACGTCGGGGACGGCGGCGCGCAGGGTGGAACGGAAGCGCGGGTCGGCGGCGACGGCGGCCAGGGTGCGGCCCTCGGCGGACGACGAGGTGACCCAGTGCTGGAGCTGGAGGGTGTGGTCGTCGGCCGGGTCGGCGACCGGGACGCCCTCGGTGAGCAGCAGGTCGAGCAGTTCGAGCTGGGTGGCGCTGCGGCGCACCCCGGTGAAGAGGTCGACCGGGACGGCCTCGGCGCGCAGCCGCTCCAGCATCCGGGTGACCAGGTCGATGGTCACGGTGTTCAGGCCCCGCTGGCGCCAGCCGCGCCCGAGGTGGCTGGTCCAGCGCTGCAGCCAGGCGGCGGCCGGCTCGGGGGCCCCCTCCGCGTCCGCGTCCGTGTCCGCGACCGTGTCCGTGCCGGCGCCGGCGGCGGGCAGCTCGGTGAGCAGCCGTTCGGCACCGCTCTCGGCGAGCAGGGCGAGCCAGGCGGCGTCGTGGACGTCGGCCTCGTCGCTGCCGGCCGGGGCGGGCATCAGCTCCAGCAGGCGGGCGCGGACCGCGGCGTCGCGCTGCCCGAGGGCGACGACGGCTCCGTGCCAGGACTTCCAGAAGGTGGCGGGCGCCCGGTTGACGGCGGGTGAGGCGAGCAGTTCGGCGAGCAGTTCCTGCTCGTTCTCCTCGCGGTCCAGGCCGGCGGCCTTGAGCAGGGCGCGGGCGTCCTCGGCGACCCCCGCGTAGGGGGCCATGCCGGCGGCGGAGCGCTCGGTGCACAGCTGGCGGAAGCGCTGCCAGGCGGTCAGCGGGTCGAGCCGGACGCTCAGTTCCTTGACGTACTGGCGCAGCGCCTTGACGCTGAGCGCGCCGGCCAGGGCGAACTCCAGGAAGACGGCGCGCAGCCGCTCCTCGTCGACGGCGAGGCTGTGGGTGCGCTCGGCCTCGCGGGCCTTGCCGAAGAAGGTGCTGGCGTAGGTCTGGTTGCCCTGTTCGAGGAAGATCCGGCCGACCTGCTCGCAGTAGGTGGGCAGGAAGTGCGGGACGGCGCGGCCGAGCCGCACGGCCAGCTCGTCGAAGCCGTCCTTGGCGTGGCCGGGCTTGGACTTGGCCTGGCGGGCGAGCCGTTCCATCTCCTTGACCAGGGCGAGCGCGTGGTGGCCGTTGGCCGGGTCGTTGACGAGCGCCCAGGCGGGGAAGCCGAGCGCCTCCTGGCGGACCTGGCCGACCTCGGCCGGCTGGCCGTCGGGAACGAGCCCGAGGAAGTCGACGGCGGCGTCCTCGGCGGGGCCGAGCGCGCCGGGCACCAGGCGCACGATCCGGCGCCCGTCGAGGGCGGGGTGGGCGTAGGTGCGGGCGGTCAGCACGTCGGCGGCGCTGTCGGGGCCGCCGACGCCGGGCAGGGTGCCGGGGGCGAGGATCGCCCCGGCCTCCAGCAGCCGCTCGTGGCGGGCCTCGCCGGGCGCACCGGTGGTGCGGTCGGGTCCGGTGGTGGTGCTCATGCGGCTTCCTCCCCTTCGATCGTGCGGCCGGCGTACAGCGCGGCGGCCATCCGCATCCCCTCGGACCAGGCGACCGGTCCGACTCGGCCAGCGGCAGGACCTTGCCGTCCGGTCCGGTCCAGCTGAGCGCGCCCGTCTCGCACTCGTCGTACTCGTAGTAGTCGCCGACCCAGACCCGCGCCTCCAGGGCGAGGCCGTCCTCGACGACGGGCAGCACGGCGTGTCCGCCGCGGACCCGGTAGCCGAGCCGGGCGCAGCGGCCGATCAGGTCGCGCAGCGCGCCGTAGCGCCCGCCGGCGTAGGTGGAGACCTCGGTGCCGGCCGCGTCGCCGGGCCGGTGCCACACCTCCCGGTACAGCTGCTGGACCTGCTGGGAGACACCGAGCTCGACGGCGAACTCGCGCAGTTCGTCGAGGTCCTCCAGCAGGACCGGGTGGGGTATCCGCAGTTCGCCGTCGGTGAGGCGCACGGTGTCCCCATCGAGGTCGACCAGGCCGAGGCCGCGTTCGGCGTCGGCGCCGCGCAGGAATCCGGCGACGGCGCCGTCCGGCCCGGTGACCACCAGGTCGCGCAGGACCTCCTGCCAGGCCTCGTCCGCCCACACGGCGGTGACGACGGCGGCGGGCACCGGCAGCGAGCGGACCATCCACCGCTCGGCGGTCTCCAGGCAGCCGCGGCGGTGCGCCTCCAGCCACTCGGTGAGCTGCTTCAGCCCGACGACCACCGGGTCGTCGTTCAGCTTCGGCGGGACGGACTTCAACAGGCGGCCGGCCGCGTTGCGGCAGACCACCCTGCCCTCCTCGTCGAAGGCGACTTGGTACCCGCCCGTTCCCGTTTCCACCCACGCCACGGCCGCGCTCCTCCCAGCTGGTCAGTGATGGAAGGAACGTAACGGGACACACTGACAACGCCGCCTGCGGGGAGGGGTACTGAGCGGTAGGAAGACGCGGGGGCAGGTTGGACCCGGGTTCAAACCGCTCGAACGGGTGATCCAATCCGGCTGCGGGTCACGTCCGGCCGACGGTCAGCCGCAGGATCCGGTCGTCCCCGGGGCGCGGGTCGCCGCGCCCGTCGGTGTTGTCGGTGACCAGCAGCAGCGTGCCGTCCCGGTCGGCCACCACGGTGCGCAGCCGGCCGTACGTCCCGGAGAGGAAGTCCCGCGGCGGGGCGGCGGACCGCTCGCCGTCCAGCGGGATCCACCAGAGCCGCTCACCGCGCAGCGCGGCCATCCAGACGCCCCCGGCGGCGTGGGCGATGCCGCTCGGGGAGGCGTCGGAGGTGTGCCACTGGGCGACCGGGTCGGTGAACCCCTGGCGCCCGGCGGTGCCCTCGACGGTCGGCCAGCCGTAGTTGCCGCCGGGGGTGATCAGGTTCAGCTCGTCCCAGGTGTCCTGGCCGAACTCCGAGGCCCAGAGCCGCCCCTGGGGGTCCCAGGCCAGGCCCTGGACGTTGCGGTGGCCGAGCGACCAGACCGGGGAGCCCGGGAACGGGTTGCCGGGGGCGGGGGCGCCGTCCGGGGTGAGGCGCAGGATCTTGCCGCCGAGGGAGCCGCGGTCCTGGGAGAGCCGGCGCTCGTCGGCGTCGCCGGTGCCCGCGTACAGGAAGCCGTCCGGACCGAAGCCGATCCGGCCGCCGTTGTGCCGGGAGCCGTGCGGGATCCCGCTCAGCACGACGGCCGGCTCGCCGAGTTGGGAGCCGGCCGGGCGGGCGGGGTCGTAGTCGAGGCGGACGATCCGGTTGTCGGAGGCGGTGGAGAGGTAGGCGTAGACCCGGTGGTCGGTGGCGAATCCGGGCGAGAGGGCGAGCCCGAGCAGACCGCCCTCGCCGCCGGCGGTGACGCCGGGGACGGTGCCGGCCTCGGTCCTGCCGCCGTCCGCGGCCGAGACGCGCAGGATCCTGGCCTCGTCGCGTTCGGAGACCAGCAGGTCGCCGTCGGGCAGGACGGCCAGACCCCAGGGGGACGCCAGACCGTCGGTGACGGTGCCCGAGACGGCCACCGACGCCGGGGCGTCCGGGGCCGGTGTCCCGGTCGGAGCCGGCGCCCCGCCCGGGGCCTGCGGCGACGTGGCATCACCGGACACGGCCTCACCGGGCGTGGCCGCGGCGGACGTGGCGGGGGCGGACGTGGCGGGGCCGGAAGGAGCGGGCGCGGCGCGCTCCGGGGCGGCCGCCGAGGAGCAGCCGGCGACGGCGGCCGAGCCGAGGACGAGGGCGACGAACAGGGCGGCGGAGCGACGGAGCATCGGTGACCTCTCCCGGGGACGGCGGGGCGGCGGGCACAGCGGGGCGGCGGGCGCGACAGGCGCGACGACGGCGGCACGGACGTCCGGCGGACGCCCGTCCAGCACACCACACCCGGGCCCGGCAGGGGGCCGAACCCGCCACGCCCGCCCGGCCGTCCGGGGGACCCGGCGCGGACCCGGCACGGACCCCCGGCCCGCCCCCCGTCAGCCGGCCGGAGCCGCCGCCGACCGCGTCCCCGCCCGCGGGACGATCACCGGCGCGCCGTCCCCGGGGGCCGCGAGCACATCGCTGTCGACGTCGTACAGCGCCCGCACCAGCTCCGCGTCCACCACCTCGCGCGGCGCCCCGCAGGCGATCACCTCACCGCCGCGCATCGCCACCAGCAGATCGGCGTGACGCGCCGCCGCCGCGAGGTCGTGCAGCACCATGACGACGGTGCGCCCGCCCGCCGCGACCTCGCGGACCAGCTCCAGCACCTCCACCGCGTGGCCGAGGTCGAGGGCACTGGTCGGCTCGTCGAGCAGCACGACGGGGGCGTCCTGGGCGAGCACCATGGCGAGCCAGCAGCGCTGCCGCTGCCCGCCGGAGAGCCGGTCCAGCCGGCGGTCGGCGAACTCCTCGACGCCGGTGGCCCGCAGCGCCTCGGCGGTGAGCCGTTCGTCGTCGGCGGACCACTGCCGGAACAGGCCCTGGTGCGGGTGGCGGCCGTAGCGGACCAGCCCGGCGACGGTGACCGCCTCCGGTGCCTGCGGGCTCTGCGGCAGCAGCGCCACCCGGTGCGCGGCCTGCCGGGGGCGCAGCTTCCAGATGTCCTCGCCGCCGACCAGCACCCGTCCGGCGTCCGGCCGGTGGAGGCGGGCGATCGAGCGCAGCAGGGTGGACTTGCCGCAGCCGTTGGGGCCGACGACGGCCACCACCCGGCCGCCGGGCACGGTGAGGTCCACGCCGCCCAGCACCGGGCGCCCGGGGCCGTACCCGGCCTTGAGGCCCTCGACCGTCAACTCCATGGCGGCTTCCTTCGGTTGGGAGGGGGAACGAACCGAGCGGCGGACGCCCCGTGAGGAGGGGCGCCCGCCGCCGGCGGTCACTTGGCGCCGAGCGCCTTGCTGATGTCGCCGATCACCGCGTCGGCCGCGAGCGGGCCGCCGCGGGTGGACCAGACGGAGCCGTCGACGGTGACGGTGTGGTTGGTCTTCACCGCGTTCAGCTCCTGGTAGGCGGGCTTGGACTGGACGTCCTTCAGCGCGGCCTTGCCGTCGTCGGTGAGGGTGGAGAGGAACAGCCAGTCGCCGTCGATCTCGTTGATCTTCTCCAGGCTCAGCGCCGGGGTGTGGGCGTTGCCGTCCTTGTCCTGGGCCTGCGGGCGGGTCAGGCCCATGTCGAGGGCGACGCCGCTGGCGAACTGCTTCTTCTCCATCCAGCTGGGGCCGGTCGGGTTCCAGCGGACGATGGAGACGGCCTTGCCCTTGTTCTCGCCGAGCTCGCCGCCGGCCTTGGCGGCCTTGGCGTCGTAGTCGGCGATGACCTTGTTGGCCTGGTCCAGCTTGTTGACGGCGTTTCCGATGCCGCGGAAGGAGAGCTTCCAGTCGTCGGTGGGGGCCATCGTGACCAGGGTGGCCGGGGTGATCTCGCGCAGCTGCTTGAGGACCTGCTGGTCCTGCATGTCACCGGCCAGGATGAGGTCGGGCTTGGCGGCGATCACCTTGTCCATCACCGGCTGGAGCAGGTTGCCGACCACCGGGATGCCCTGGACCTTGTCCTTCAGGTACGCCGGCGGCTCGTTGAGGCCCTGTCCGTTGGTGATGCCGGCCGGCTTGAGGCCGAGCGCGAGCACCGCGTCGAGGTCCTCCTGGGTGAGGGTGACGATGCGCTTGGGCTCGGCGGGGATCTCCACGGCCGTGCCGGTGGCGTCCTTCACGGTCCGCTTGCCGCCGGCCGCGTCGGCGGCGGGGCTGCCCGCGGCGGTGGTGGCGGCGGAGGAGGACGGGTCCGCGGAGGAGCCCTTGTCGGAGGAGCCCGACGAGCCGCAGCCGACGAGCAGGAGCGTGGCCGCCCCGGTGGCGGCCAGCGCCTGGACCGCACGACGGCGGGCGGGGTGGAGCGGGCTCTGGCGGGACGACATGGGGGCCTCCGGGCAGGGGTGTTGCAGACGGGCGTGCGGTCGGTGGAGCGGTGGAACGGTGGCGCGGTGCCGCGAACCCCGGCGATCCGGGGGGACCGGCGCCGGGCCGGACACCTGTCCGACCGCGATGGCCATTAGGTTAGCCTTACCTTATGACATTGTCGCAAGTGGGTACCGCCGAGGCGGCCGACGCGGATCCCCCCGGCCCCGCCCCGCCGGCGGCCGAACGGTCGCGCCGCACCTCCTGGGCCGCCGTCGGCGGCATCCTCGCCGCCCTGCTCGCGCTCACCGCGCTCTCGCTGTCCGTCGGCGCCGGCGAGGTCGGCCCCGGCCGGGTGCTGGACTACCTGCTCGACACCGACGGCGCCCGCGCCGACAGCCGGCTCGCCCTGGTCGTCGGCGACCTGCGGCTGCCGCGCACCCTGACCGCGCTGCTGGTCGGCGCCGCCCTCGGGGTGGCCGGCGCCCAGTTGCAGTCCGTCACCCGCAACCCGCTCGCCGAGACCGGCCTGCTCGGCGTCAACGCCGGCGCCTCGCTCGGCGTCGTGCTCGGCATCGCCGTGCTCGGCGTCCAGACCTCCTACGGCTACCTCGCCTTCGCCTTCGGCGGCGCCGTGCTCGCCAGCGGGCTGGTGCTGGCCATCGCCGGCAGCCGCGGCGGCGGCGGCGGCTCCCCCATGCGGCTGGTCCTCGGCGGCTCCGCCGTCGGCGCCACCTTCGGCGGCCTGACCGGCGTGCTGATCGTCAACTCCCCCGAGGCGTACGACCGCTACCGGGTCTGGGTGCTCGGCTCGCTGGCCGGCGTGGAGGGCTGGACGACGCTGGGCCAGCTCGCCCCCGTACTCGGCGTCGGCTTCGTGGTCGCCCTGCTCACCACGCGGCCGCTGTCCGCGCTCGCGCTCGGCGACGACCTCGCCCGCGGTCTCGGCCACCGCCCCGGCGCCACCCGCGCCGCCGTCGCCCTCGCGGTCACCCTGCTCACCGCCTCCGCCGTCGCCCTGGCCGGGCCGATCTCCTTCCTCGGCCTGCTCGCCGGCTTCCTGGCCCGCGCCGCCGCCGGCCCCCGGGTCGGCCGGCTCACCCTGCTCGCCGGACTCGTCGGCGCGGCCGTGCTCACCGGCGCCGACGTGCTCGCCCGGGTGGTGGCCCGCCCGTTCGAGGCGCCGGTGTCGGTGATCGTCGCGCTGATCGGCGCCCCCACCCTGATCGCCATCGTCCGCTCCCGGAAGACGGCCGCGCTCGGCATGGCCGACACCGCGCCGGGCGAGTCCTCCGGCCGCCGCGGCCACCCGGAGGAGAAGCCGCCCCGGCCCGACCTGGTGATCCGGCGCGGCGCGCTGTCCGTGCTGCTCCCCCGCCGCTCCGCGCTGGCCGCGCTCGGCCTCGCCGCCGCGCTGCTGGCCGCCGTGGTGGTCTCCGCGCACGCCGGGCAGAGCGAACTCGGCCTCGGCCGCACCTTCCAGGCCGTCTTCGGCCACGGCGAGCGGCTCGACGTGCTGCTGGTGCAGAAGTTCCGGCTCGGCCGGATCGTCGCGGGCCTGGCCGCGGGCGCCGCGCTCGGCCTGGCCGGCTGCCTCACCCAGACCCTCGCCCGCAACCGGCTCGCCACCCCCGAACTGCTCGGCGTCAACGACGGCGCCACCGCCGCCGTGCTGATCTCGGTCACCGCCTCGGGCGCGTTCGGCGCCTGGTGGGCCGGGCCGATCGGCGCACTGGTCGCCGTCGCGGTGGTCACCGCCGTCTCCGGCGGGCTCGGCGCGCGCGGCTACCGGGTCCTGGTGGTGGGCCTGGCCATGTCGGCGCTCGCCTCCGCCGTCATCCAGGTGGCGATGGCCCGGCGCTCGCTCAGCTCGGCCTCCTCGCTGTACGTCTGGACCTCCGGCAGCCTCAACGGCCGCGACTACGAGGTGGCCACGCCGGTGCTGACCGGCCTCGCCGTGCTGGTGCCGCTCGCCCTGGTGGTGGCCCGCCGGCTGGCCGTGCTGCGCTTCGACGACAACGTGGCGTCCTCGCTCGGCGTCGACCCCGGCCGGGTGCGGCTCGCCTGCCTGCTGCTCGCCGTGGCGCTGGCCGGACTCGCCGTCGGGATCTGCGGGCCGGTCGGCTTCGTCGCGCTGGCCGCGCCGGTGGTCGCCGGGCGGCTCGCCGGGCCGGCCCGCGTGCCGGTGCTGGGCTCGGCGCTGGTCGGCGCGGTGCTGATCGTACTGGCCGACACCCTCGGCCGGGTGCTGATCTCCGGGGTCGAGATCCCGGTGGGCATCGTCACCACCGTGCTCGGCGGCCCCTTCCTGCTCTGGGTGTTGCTCGGCCGCAAGGGCAACCCCGCCTGACCATCGAGGAGTTCCGCACGTGCAGAGTGAACCGAACGACACCGCTGACGCGTTCTGGGCCAGGGTGGCCGCCGAGGGCGCCCCGCTGGTCGACCCCGACCCCGCCGATCCGGCCTACCGGCAGGTGACCTTCGTGCTGCGCGACGAGCCGGGCGAGGAGCCGTACGACGGCGTGCTCGCGCTCGTCCACACCGTCACCGACAAGGACCGGCACGCCGGCGACCTCACCCCGCACCTGATGGAGCGCCGGGCCGGCGGCTGGTCGCGCACCTACCGGCTGCGCGCCGACCACCGGGCCTCCTACCAGCTCTACCCGGTGCGCGGCGCCGTCCCCGGCACCCGGCGGGCCGACTGGCTGCGGGTGCTGGACGGCGCCCGCCCCGACCCGCACGGCACCGGGGACCAGCTGCCCGCCCGCGACGGCCGTCGGCCCGCCTCGGTGCTCGCCCTGCCCGGGGCGCTCGCCCAGCCGTACGTCCGGCGGCGCGCCGACGTGCCGCGCGGCCGCACCGTGCGCGCCGAGGTGGCCGGGCGGCGGATCGACGTCCACCTGCCCGCCGGGCACCGCGCCGACGCCGCCCCGTACCCGGTCCTGGTCCTGCTGGACGGCGAGATGTGGGGCGAGGTGCTGTCGTTCGGCGACACCCTGGACAACCTGACGGCCGAGGGGCTGATCCCGCCGACCGTCGCCCTGCTCGTCCACACCATGGGCCCCGGCCGGCCGGACGACCTCAGCTGCAACCCGGACTTCGTCGACCTGCTCGCCGACCGCGTCCTGCCCTGGGCCGCCGCCGAGCACCGTGCCACCGCCGACCCGGCCCGCACCGTGATCGCCGGCCAGAGCGCGGGCGGTCTCACTGCCGCCTTCGCCGCCTTCCGCCGCCCCGCCCGGTTCGGCAACGCGCTCTCCCAGTCCGGCTCGTTCTGGTGGCCCGACGGCACCGAGTTCGACGGCGGGAGCGAGTGGCTGACCCGCCGGTTCGCCACCACCGAGCGCGGCGGCGCCCGGTTCTGGGTGGAGGTCGGCCTCCAGGAGTGGATGCTGCTCACCCAGAACCGCCACCTGCGCGACGTGCTGACCGCCCGTGGCTACGACCTCGCCTACCGCGAGTTCAACGGCGGCCACGACTACGCCTGCTGGCGCGGCGGGCTGGCGGACGGCCTGGTCCACCTGCTGGGCACGGGCGGGCCGGGCGGGCGCTGACCGGCGGCCGGCGCCGCCGGTCGGCGCCACCGGTCAGAGCGTGACCTCCTTCAGGAGCCCGGTCGCGACGTCGAAGACGAAGCCGCGCACGGCGCTCGTGTGCGGGACGAACGGGCTGGTGCGGATCCGGGCCACCGACTGCCGGACGTCCGTCTCCAGATCGGCGAAGGCCTCGGCGGCCCACGGCGGCTTCACCCCGGTCTCCTCCCGGATCGACTCGCGGAAGGCGTCGTCGCCGAAGGTGAGCATGCCGCAGTCGGTGTGGTGGACGAGGATGATCTCCCGTGTGCCGAGCAGCCGCTGGCTGATCGCCAGCGAGCGGATGGCGTCCTCGGTCGCCACCCCGCCGGCGTTGCGGATCACGTGCGAGTCGCCCTCGGCGAGGCCGAGCGCGCCGTAGACGTTGAGCCGGGCGTCCATGCAGGCCAGGACGGCCGTGCGACGGGCCGGCGGGAGCGGGAGCGGCCCGTCGAAGGCCGCGGCGTAGTCGGCGTTGTTGCGCAGGTAGTGGTCGGTGGCGGTGTCGGTCATGGCGGACTGACGTCCCTTCGGTGCGGTCGGATCGTGGTCGGCCGGGGCACGGGGGCACGCGGAACCGCGCACGCACGTGCCCGCACGTGCGCGCGGATCGCCTGCCGTGCCCGGCGCGGGCGGTGAACGGCCCCGGCTGCGCCCGCACGGAGCGGCGCGACCGGACGGGCCGGGATGATCGAACGATCAGACGATGACCGGACAGCCAGTGGAGTGGACACGGCCGAAGTCGATGTGACGACGGCGGACGAGCAGGGTCATGCGGGCACCGTACTGCCCACCACACCCCGCCCGCCCGGGAATCCGGCATTCTCCACCCCACCGGGTGACACGCCCGCCCCGGGCCGGCGTCCGCTTCGGAAAAGCCCGACGGCGCCGGGCCGAGATCAGTACAGTGTCACATGTGATGGATCTGTGTCTTCGCGGCGGCCGCGGGTGATCCGCCCGTTCCTGCCCGCCGTCGACTATCCGGCGCTGGCCGAGCTGCTGTCGGCCGAGGGGGCCGTGGCCGTGACGGCGGCCGAACTGCGGGAGCGGGACGCGGTGTTGCCGGACGCGGACGCGCTCTCGACCGACCGGCGGGGGCGGCTCACCGGGCACGGGCGGGTGCGGCTGGTGCAGCCCGGCCCCTCCGGGGACCTGCTCGCCTACGCCACTGCCTGGCGGGCGCCCTGGACCCCGCCCGGCGACCTCGCCTCGCTCGCCGTCAGCGCGCCCGGCCGCGCCCCGGCCTGGATGCTGCCGCTCTACGACGGGCTGGAGCGCTGGGCGCGCGGGATCGGCGCCTCCCGGCTGCTCGGCGAACTCCCGGACGAGGCAGCGGAGTCGGAGCCCGTCCACGGGACGTGCCGGTCGGACCTGACCGGTCTGCTGCTCGGCCGGGGCTACCGGGTGGACGCGCACGTCCGGTCGGCCGTCGCTCCGCTCGGGGCGCACCTGCCCGCCCCGCGGGTGCCGCCCGGCCTGCGCCTGGGCACCCTCGCCGGGACCACCGCGGCCGAGCCCGAGCGGCAGCTCCACCACCTCTACCGGGAGACCCTGCGCGACAACCCGGGGTTCGCCGATGCCCTCCCGGACTTCGAGCGGTGGCGCGCCGAGGCCCTGGACGGACCCGGCGGGCGCCCCGACTGGGTGTTCACCGCCGAGTCCATGGGACGGATCGTCGGCGCGAGCATCGTGCACGCGGTGCCCGATCCGCGGGCCTGCCGGATCGACTACACCGGAGTGCTGCGGCCCTGGCGGGGCCGCGGGCTGGCCCGGGCGCTCAAGCTGCACGCCGCCCGGCACCTGGCGGGCCACGGCGTGCGGACCGCGCACACCGAGGTCGAGGCCGGCAACGTGCCGATGGTCGCGGTGAACACCGCCCTGGGCTACCGCTGGGGGCCGGGCCACCGGCGGCTGGTCAAGGAGTTCTGAGCCCGGCCCGGCCCCCGGTCGGCGGTGTGTTGGAGGGCCGGTTCGCAGCCGGCCCTCGACTACCCTGCGTCGACGAGTGATCACATCACGACACTCCGTGACGAAAGGAGTCACCATGACGGACGACTTCAGTCAGCGACCGGCACCGGAATCCGTGCGACTGATCGACTTCGAGGAGGCCAAGGCCGTCCCGGGGATCGTGCCGGGCACCTTCATCCTCGTCGTCAGCGGCGAGAAACCCTACGCGAGCATGACGGTCCGCCTGGTCCCGCTGGTCTACGTCAGACAGCCCGAGTACTGGGGCATCGAGGTGACCGGCACGCTGCCCTCCGGCTACCTGCTGCCCGCCACCGCCCCGTACACCGAGGCCCTGCCGCTGGACGGGATCACGGGCACCAGGGGCATCGAGGTGATCGGCGCGACCAGGCGCGAGAGGATCGACCTGCCGCGCGGCGACTGAGCCCGGGACCGGTCCGGGACCGGCGCAACGCCCCCCCCCCCCCCCGGGGGGGGGGCCGTAGGGGGGGGCGGGCGCGGTCCG
>NZ_JBHYUU010000118.1:16829-27232 GCF_042749955.1 Kitasatospora sp. NPDC059462
TGGGGGCCGGCGCACCCGCCCCCCCCCCGCGTGGTGGGCGGGCCGTTCGGCGGGGCCGGGCGCGGTCAGTCCATCGGCGGCGGGCCCGGGGGCTCCTTCGGGAGACGGGCCGCGACCAGGGCGCCGAGCGCGACGGCGGCGGCCGTGGCCAGCAGGGCGACCCGGTAGGGGCCGGGTTCGGCGCCGTGGGTGCCGTGGGTGCCGTCCCCCGAGAGGGCGCCGATGAGGGCCGCCGCGCCGGCGATGCCGAAGGCCCCGCCGAGCGTGCGCACGATGGTGAACAGGCCCATCGCGCGGCCCATCGACGGCGGCGGCACGTCCGCGAACCCGGCGATCTGCACGGTCAGCACGGCGGTGCCCAGGATCAGGCCGACGCCGAACATCAGCGCCCGCACCGCCCAGGCGTTCTCGCCGACGCCCGGTACGGCCAGCGCGGCCAGCACCAGGGCCGCCAGCAGCAGGGCGGGCAGCGCCAGCAGGCGCGGGCCGAGCCGGGGCAGCAGCCGGTCGACCACCTGGGAGGCGGCCATCAGGCCGATCGCCTCCGGGAAGACGCTCAGGCCCGCGTCCAGGGCCGAGGCGCCGAAGGCGGCCTGGTGGAGCAGCGGGTAGGCGAACAGCGCGCCCATCAGTCCGGCGGCGGTCAGCAGGGCCAGCCAGCTCGCCGCGCCGAAGGCCCGGTCGGCGAGCAGCCGGAGGTCCACCAGCGCTTCTTCGGCGCGCAGTTGGTGGCGGACGGCGGCGCCCAGCAGCAGCCCGCCGAGCACCCCGGACACCGCCACCGCCGGGGAGCCCCAGCCGTGCGCGGGGCCGAAGCCGAGCGCGTAGGTGAGCAGGCCGAGGCCGGGGGTGGCGAGCAGGAACCCGGTGGTGTCGAAGCGGCCGGCCGGCGGCTCCTCCTGGTCGCGCAGCCCGAACAGGCCGATGACCACGGCGGCCGCCCCGATCGGCACGTTGACCAGGAACAGCCAGTGCCAGGAGAGGTGTTCGGTCAGGAGGCCGCCGAGCGGCGGGCCGAGCGCGGGCATCAGCGCGGTCGGTACGATCAGCACCTTGCCGAGGCCGGCCCGCTCGTGCGGTTCGAAGGCCCGGAACAGCAGGGTCATGCCGACCGGGGTGAGCAGGCCGCCCGCCACGCCCTGCACCGCGCGGGCGGCGGTGAGCGCGCCGAGGCCGGGGGCGGCCGCGCACAGCGCGCTGGCCAGGGTGAAGACGGCGAGCGAGCCGAGGAAGACCCGGCGCACGCCGAACCGGTCACCGAGCCAGCCGGCCACCGGGAGGCCGACGGCGAGGCCGACCAGGAAGGCGGTCTCCACCGCGTTGGCGGCGGAGACCGGGCGGCCGAAGTCCCCGGCGATGGTGAACAGGGCCGGGTTGACGATCGTCGAGTCCAGGCCGTTCATGCACATCGCGGCCGTGTAGACGAGCACCACCGCGAGGCGACCGGCGAACAGCGGGCGCTGCGGGGCGGCGGGCCCGCCGGGGGCGGGCCGGGTGTCCGCCTGGCTCATCGGGCCGGGTCGAGGTCGGTCCAGTGGGCGGTGATCCAGTCGAGGGCGGCGGCGCGCTCGCACGGCCCGTGGGCGACGCTCCAGCCGGCCGGGACGGCGGCGAAGGCGGGCCAGAGCGAGTGCTGGCCCTCGTCGTTGACGAGCGCGAGGAACTCTCCGTCACCGTCGAAGGGGTTGGCGGGGGCGTCACTCATGGGGTGGTTCTCCAGGTGGTCGGGCAGGTCGGCGGGCGGGCGGTGTCGGTGGGTGGGCCGGTGTCGGTGGGCGGGCGGCGGCCGGCGGACGAGGGCCGTCAGCCCCGGACGTCGAGGGAGTCGCGGACGTCGAGGGAGTCCCGGGAGTCGAGGGCGGCGAGGTGCTCCGCGACGACGCCCGCGATGCGGGCGATCGGCTCGGGCAACGTCATGTCCTTGTGCGAGCAGGCGACGTCGTGGTTGTCGATCCGCCCGGCCACGTAGGGGGTCCACAGCTCGGGCACCAGGGTCTCGTCGATGGTGTCGACGGTGGCGCGGAAGAACAGCACGTCGCCCTTGAGGCGCTGGTGGTCGTAGCCGCGCACCAGGTGGTTGATGTGCAGGTAGATCCGGTTCAGCGCCTCGACGGTGGCGTCGTCCAGACCGGCCAGCGGGCTGCCCTCGCGGCGCAGCAGCTCGGTGACGTGGGCGAGTTCGAGCGGCCGGCCGTCGAGGTCCGCCGGCCCGTAGCCGCCCATGGTGAGCAGCGCCTCCAGGGCCTCGGCCTGGTCCGGGACGGGCAGGTCGCGGAAGCCCTCGGCCGGGTAGGCGTCGAGCACCGCCAGCAGGTCGACGGCGCAGCCGAGTTCCTCCAGCCGGGCGGCCATGGCGTGGGCGATGATGCCGCCGGTGGACCAGCCGAGCAGCCGGTAGGGGCCCTCGGGCTGGACCTCGCGCAGCCGATCGACGTAGTGCGCGGCCAGCTCCTCCATGGTCGCGGGCAGCGGCTCGCCGGCGGTGGCGGCGCCGACGCCCTGCGCCTGGAGGCCGTAGATCGGCACGTCGGCCGGGAGGTTGCGGATCAGGCCGGTGTAGCACCAGCTGAGGCCGCCGGCCGGGTGGACGGCGAACAGCGGGTCGCGCCGGCCGGGGGCGGTGGGCCGCAGCGGCAGCAGGACGTCCAGCGCGTCGGCGCCGGGGGTGTCGGCGGCGAGCGCGGCGTCCAGCGCCGCGACGGTGGGCGCCTGGAACAGCGTGCCGATGCCGACCTCCAGGCCGAGCACCGCGCGGATCCGCCCGGCGAGCCGGACGACCAGCAGGGAGTGGCCGCCGAGGGCGAAGAAGTCGTCCTCGACGCCGACCGCCGGAACGCCCAGCACCTCGGCGAACAGCTCGCAGAGCTGCTGCTCGCGCGGGTTGCGCGGGGGCCGCCCGGCACCGGACCCGGGCGCGTCGGGGGCGGGCAGGGCACGCCGGTCGAGCTTGCCGTTGGCGGTGAGCGGCAGGCGCTCCAGCAGCACGACGGCGGACGGGACCATGTGGACGGGCAGGTCGGCGGCGGCGCGGGTGCGAAGTTCCTCGGCGGTCACCTGCTCCGCGCCGGGGGCGAGGACGGCGTAGCCGGTCAGGCGCTTGTCACCGGGCACGTCCTCGCGGACGATCACGGCTGCGTCGGCGACGGCCGGGTGGGCGGCCAGCACGGCCTCGATCTCGCCGAGTTCGATCCGGAAGCCGCGGATCTTGACCTGCTGGTCGGCGCGGCCGAAGTACTCCAGGACGCCGTCCGCGCGGCGTCGGGCGAGGTCTCCGGAGCGGTACATCCGGGTGCCGCGCTCGCCGAACAGCGCGGCGTGGGGGTCGGCGACGAAGCGCTCGGAGCTGAGCGCGGGGCGGCCGAGGTAGCCGCGGGCGAGACCGGCGCCGGCCACGTACATCTCGCCGGTGACGCCGGGCGGGACGGGCTGGAGGTACCGGTCGAGGACGTAGACCCGCAGGTCGGGGATGTTGACGCCGATGGTGCTGCTGGTGCCGGCGGCGGCGCTCGCGCGGTCCAGGGCGATGTGGGAGACGTGCACGGTGGTCTCGGTGATGCCGTACATGTTGACCAGGGTGGGCGCGTCGTCGGCGTGCCGCTCGTACCAGTCGTCGAGGCGGCCGAGCTCCAGCGCCTCGCCGCCGAACACCACGTAGCGCAGTGCGAGTTCGCTGCCGGGGCGCTCCCGGTCGGCGGCGCTGAGCTGGTAGAACGCGGACGGCGTCTGGTTGAGGACGGTGACCCGTTCACGGGCGAGCAGGGCGAGGAAGGCCGCCGGGTCGCGGCTGACCAGGTGCGGGACGACCACGAGCCGGCCGCCGTGCAGCAGGGCGCCCCACAGCTCCCAGACCGAGAAGTCGAAGGCGTAGGAGTGGAAGAGCGTCCAGACGTCGTCGGCGCCGAAGCCGAACCAGTGGTCGGTGGCGGAGAACAGCCGGACCACGTTGTGGTGGGTGACCGGGACGCCCTTGGGGCGGCCGGTGGAGCCCGAGGTGTAGATGACGTAGGCGGTGTCCTCGGCGCGCAGCGGCCGGGTGCGTTCGTGCTGGGCCAGCGGGACGGCCGGGAAGGCGTCCGGCTCCCCGCCGTCGACCAGGATGGCCGGCACCCGGTGGCCGGGCATCCGGGGCGCGGTGGCGCGGTCGGTGACCAGTGCGGCGGGGGCCGCGTCGGTGAGCATCCAGGCGAGCCGGTCGGCCGGGTACTCGGGGTCGAGCGGCAGGTAGGCGGCGCCGGACTTGGCGACCGCGAGCAGGCCGACGACGAGGTCGAGGGAGCGCGGCAGGGCGAGCGCGACGATGGTGCCGGGGCCGATGCCGCGGGAGGCCAGCAGCCGGGCCAGCCGGTCGGCGCGGGCGGCGAGTTCGGTGTAGCTGAGCTCCTCGCCGTCGTAGCCGGCGGCGACGGCGTCGGGGTGGGCGAGGGCGGCGGCCTCGAAGAGCTCGGGCAGGGTGGCGCCGGGCCGCGAGGTGACGGGGGCGCCGTTCCACTCGACCAGGGCGCGGTGCCGCTCCTCCGCGCTGATCAGCGGGAGCCGGCCGACGGGAGTGTCGGGCGCGGTGGCGGCGGCGGTGAGCAGCCGGGCCAGGCGTTCGGCGAGCGCCCGGACGGTGGCCTCGTCGAAGAGGTCGGTGCGGTACTCGACGAAGCCCGCGATGCCGCCCTCGCGCAGTTCGCCCGCGTTGAGGGTGAGGTCGAACTTGGCGGTGCCGGAGGGGATCGCGGCGATGGTGGCGGTGAGGCCGCCGCCGAGCTCGAACTCCCGGTCGGGGACGGACTGCCAGGCGAGCATCACCTGGAACAGCGGGTGCCGGGCGAGCGAGCGGCGCGGGTTGAGTTCCTCGACGAGGCGGTCGAAGGGCAGGTCGGCGTGGTCGTGGGCGCCGAGCACGGCGGTGCGGGCGCGGCCGAGCAGCTCGCGGAAGGTCGGCTCGCCGGAGGTGTCGGTGCGCACGACCACGGAGTTGACGAAGTAGCCGACCAGGGCGGCGGTCTCGTCGGAGTCGCGGCCGGCGACGGGGGTGCCGATCGGGAGGTCGGTGCCGCAGCCGTGCCGGGTGAGCAGTGCGGCGAGGCCGGCCTGGACGGCGGTGAACACGCTGGTGCCGGTGGCGCGGGCGAGCGCGGCGAGGGCGGCGTGGGCGTCGGCGTCCAGGCGGAACGGCACGGTGGCGCCGTGGTGGGCGGCGACGGCGGGCCGGGGGCGGTCGGTGGGCAGGTCGAGCTGGTCGGGCAGGCCGGCCAGGGTCTCGCGCCAGTGGTCGAGTTGGCGGACGGCGAGCGGGCTGGGGGCGTCGGCGGTGCCGAGCAGCCGGGCCTGCCAGTCCACGTGGTCGGCGAACTGGACGGCGAGGGGCGGCAGTTCCGGGGCGCGGCCGGCGAGGCGGGCGCGGTAGGCGGCGGCCAGGTCGGAGGCCAGCGGGGTGGTGGAGGCGCCGTCGCCGGCGATGTGGTGGAGCAGCAGGAGCAGGGTGCGGGTGCCGGCCGCCTCGCCGTCGGTGTGCTCGAACAGCGTGGCCCGCAGCGGGGGTTCGGCGCTCAGGTCGAAGGCGTGCCGGACGGCCTCGGCGAGCGCTCCGGTGCCCCGGTGCAGCTCGACCGGGGCGGCCGGCAGGATCCGCTGGTACGGCTCGCCGTCGGCGGACTCGCCGTAGACGGTGCGCAGGGTCTCGTGCCGGGCCGCGAGGTCGGTGAGGGCGAGCGCGAGGGCGTCGCGGTCGAGCGGGCCGGTGAGGGTCAGGGCGAGCGGGATGTTGTAGGTGGGGCTGGGGCCTTCCAGCCGGTAGTGGAACCAGAGGCCGCGCTGGGCCGGGGAGAGCGGCAGCGGGCCGGTGCGGTCGACCGGGACGAGGGCGGGGCGGGGCTCGGGGGCGGAGCGCTCGCGCAGCAGGGCGGCGAGGGCGGCCGGGGTGGGGTGGTGGAAGACGTCGGCGAAGCCGACGGCCGCGCCGAGGCTCTCGCGCAGCCGGGCGGCGAGCCGGCCGGCCAGCAGCGAGTGGCCGCCGAGGTCGAAGAAGTCGGCTTCGCGGGACGGTAGTTCGCCGCACTCCAGGAGGTCGGCGAACAGCCCGCAGATGATCTCCTCCTGCGGGGTCGCGGGCGCGGCGCCGCTCTGCGGCCCGGTGTCCCCGGGCTCGGGCAGGGCGCGGTGGTCGAGCTTGTCGTTGCCGGTGCGCGGCAGGTCGTCGAGGACCAGGACGGCGGCGGGCACCATGTGGTCGGGCAGCCGGCCGGCGAGGGCGGAGCGCAGCGCAGCCGGGTCGAGGGCGGCCCCGGCGGCGGGGACGGCGTAGCCGAGCAGGCGCTTGCCGCCCGGGCCGGGGCGGGCGATGACCACGGCCCGGTCCACGCCGGGCAGTTCGCCGAGGACGGCGGCGATCTCGCCGGGCTCGATCCGGAAGCCGCGGATCTTCACCTGGTCGTCGGCGCGGCCGAGGAACTCCAGCGTGCCGTCCGGGCTGCGGCGGGCGAGGTCGCCGGTGCGGTACATCCGGCTGCCGGGCGGGCCGTAGGGGTCGGCGAGGAAGCGCTCGGCGGTGAGGTCGGGGCGGCCGAGGTAGCCGCGGGCCAGGCAGGCACCGGCCACGTACAGCTCACCGGTGGCGCCGTCGGGGGCGGGGCGCAGCGAGCCGTCGAGGACGTAGGCGCGCGAGCCGCGCACGACGCGGCCGACGGGGGTGCCGTCCGGGCCCGGGGTCCAGGAGTAGGCGTCGACGGTGGTCTCGGTGGGGCCGTAGAGGTTGACCGGGGTGAGGCCGTCGACGGCGGCGAGGCGGCGCCAGAGCGCGTCGGGGGTGGCCTCGCCGCCGACCGCGATCACGGCGGGGCGGTGCCGGTCCTCGGCCAGCAGGCCTTCGGCGAGCAGGACGTCGAGGTAGGAGGGGGTGACGTCGAGGTAGTCGATCCGCTCGCGGTGGACGTGGGCGGCGAGCGCGGCCGGGTCGCGGTAGGTCTCGTCGTCGAGCAGGTGGAGTTCGTGGCCGTGGAGCATCCACAGCACCGGGTCCCAGGAGGCGTCGAAGGCGAAGGAGGCGCTGTGGGCGATGCGCAGGCGGGCGCGGCCGGTGCGGGCGACGGCGGGGGCGATGTGGTCCTCGCCGTGGCCGGCGTGCAGGTTGGCGAGCGAGGCGTGGCTGACGACGACGCCCTTGGGGCGGCCGGTGGAGCCGGAGGTGTGCAGCAGGTAGGCGGTGTGCGCGGGGTCGGGCGCGGGGAGCGGGGCGGTCGGGAGCGCCGCGAGTGCGGCGTGCACGGCCGGGTCGTCGAGGGCGACGGCGGGGCGGCCGGCGGCGCCGGGGAGGGCGGCGAGGGCCTCGGCGGTGCCGACGGCGCAGACCGGGCGGGTGTCGTCGAGGATGTCGGCGATCCGCTGCCGGGGGTGGGCGAGGTCCAGGGAGAGGCAGGCGCCGCCGGCCCTGAGCACGGCGAACATGGCGACCAGGGTGTCGGCGCCGCGCGGCATGGCGAGCGCGACCGGGGTGCCCGGGCCGGTGCCGAGGGCGGTGAGGCGGTGCGCCAGGCGGGTGGCGGCGGCGTCGAGTTCGGCGAAGGTCAGGGTGGTGTCGCCGCTGCGCAGGGCGGTCGCGTCCGGGGTGCGGGCGGCCTGCTCGGCGAGCAGTTCGGGCACCGTGCGGGTGACGGGGGGTTCGGTGCGGCCGGCGGTGGCGCGGCGCAGCGCGTCCTCGTCGAGCAGGTCGATCCGGGCGATCGGGGCC
The DNA here is from genome assembly GCF_042749955.1 of Kitasatospora sp. NPDC059462. NCBI lineage: Bacteria > Bacillati > Actinomycetota > Actinomycetes > Kitasatosporales > Streptomycetaceae > Kitasatospora > Kitasatospora sp. NPDC059462. The sequence goes on from NZ_JBHYUU010000118.1 coordinate 24,544, forward strand.
TGCGGGTCCTCCAGCAGCAGGGCGGTGAGGCCGTCGAGGTAGCGCAGCAGGCCGTCGCGGTGGGCGGCGAGGGCGTCGGCGCCGTAGCGGCCGGGGTGGGCTTCGAGGCCGATCCGCAGGGCGCCGTCGGGGCCGGGCGAGACGGCGAGGGCGAGGTCGTCGACGGGGCCGGCGGCGAGGTTGCGGACGGTGGCGGGCAGGCCGGCGAGGTCGAGGTCGCCCTCGAAGGCCTTGATGTTGACCATCGGTCCGAACAGGGCGCGGCGGGTGCCGGTGAGGGCGAGGTCGCGGCGCAGGTCCTCCAGCGGGTAGCGCTGGTGGCGGCGGACGTCGCGGACCTCCAGGACGACGCGGCGCAGCAGTGCGGCGGCGGTGTCGCGGGGGCTGACGGCGAGGCGCAGCGGCAGGACGTTGGCGGTGGCGATCGGGGTGCGCAGGGCGGCGGGGCCGCGCCGGTTGGCGAGCGGCAGGCCGAGCACGACGTCCTCGGTGCCGGCGAGGCGGTGCAGGTAGCCGGCGGTGGCGGCGATGACGAGTTCGGCCCAGGTGGCGCGGGCGGCCTTGGCGGCGGCCTCCAGCCGGGGCAGGGTGCCGGCGGGAAGCGCGGCGGCGAGGCGGGGCAGGGCGGCGGGGCCGGCGGGGGTGCCGCCGGGCAGGGTGGCGGGGGCGTCGGCGCCGGCCAGCCGGGCGCGCCAGAACGCGCGGTCGGCGGCGTGCTCGGGGCCGCCGCGGTAGGCGGCCTCCTCGGCGGCGACCTCGGCGGGGGTGGCGAAGGCGCGGTCGGTGGGGCGGGTGCCGGTGCCGAGCGCGGTGTAGAGCTCGGCGACCCGGCCGGTGAGCAGGGTGAGCGCGTAGGCGTCGACGGCGAGGTGGTGGACGCGCTGGTACCACCAGTGGCGGTCGTCGGCGAGGCGGATGAGGGCCTGGGTGAACAGCGGGCCCTCGGCGAGGTCGACGGGGCGGGCGAGGTCGGCGCGCATCCAGGCCTCGGCGGTGGCCTCGGGATCGGCGTCGGTGCGCAGGTCGAGCCGGTGCAGGGGCCAGGAGCGGCCGGGGGTGAGGCGCTGGCGCGGGGCGTCGCCGCCGGCGTCGGTGACGACGACGGCGCTCAGCGCGTCGGCCTCGCCGACGGCCCGGCGCAGGGCGGTCTCGAAGAGTTCGGCGTCGAACGGGCCGGTGATCTCGACGGCGTCGCCGGTGTTGTAGACCGGGCTGTCGGGGTCGAGCGCCTGGGCGTACCAGATCGCCGCCTGGGTGGCGAGCAGCGGCACGTCGGCTGCGGCGGGGACGGCGACGGGGTCGGACGCGGCCTGGTGGCGACGCATGGTTCTGAGAGCTCCTCGGGTCCGGCGCAACGGAACGCCTACTGCCTACTTAGGTTAGCCTAAGCTATCTGCATATTGTCTGGTCAACAGCCTGCCGGGAGGCGGGCCCTGACGCCCCCGGAGGCGCCGATGTCCCCCCTGAACGCGAGCGAGCCGACCCCGAGCGCCCCGGCGGCGGGCGGAGCGGCCGCGGCCGACCCCGCGGTGAAGGAGGCGGTGCGCGAGCGCGTCCTCGCCCACCGGGACGAGCTGCTCGCGCTCAGCCGCCGCATCCACGCCCACCCCGAGACCGCGTTCGAGGAGCACCGGGCCGCCGAGTGGTGCGCCGAACTGCTGCGCGCCCACGGCTACGCCGTCACGCCGGGCGCGCACGGCCTGCCCACCGCCTTCGACGCGCGCCTCGGCACCGGCCCGGTCACCGTCGCCGTGGTCTGCGAGTACGACGCGCTGCCCGGGCTCGGCCACGCCTGCGGCCACAACCTGATCGCCGCCGCCGGCCTCGGCGCCGCGCTCGGCCTCGCCCCCCACGCCGAGCGGCTCGGACTCACCGTGCGGGTGATCGGCGCACCGGCCGAGGAGCGCGGGGCGGGCAAGGCGCTGCTGCTGGACGCGGGCGCCTTCGACGGCGTGGACGCCGCGATGATGGTCCACCCCTGCCCCGTGGAGGTCGCCGACTTCCACTCCTTCGCGCTCGGCACCCTCTCCGTCCGCTACACCGGCCGCGCCGCCCACCCGAGCCTCAACGCGCACGAGGGCCGCAACGCCGCCGACGCGCTCACCGTCGCGCAGGTCGCCCTCGGGCTGCTGCGCCAGCAACTGCCGCCGCACTGGCGGGTGCACGGCATCACCACGGCCGCCGGGACGGCGCCCAACCTCATCCCGGACAGCGCCACCGCCGAGTACGAGATCCGCGCCTCGGCGGCCGAGGACCTCGCGGAGCTGCGCGCCCGGGTCGAGGACTGCTTCCGGGCGGGCGCGCTGGCGACCGGGTGCGAGGTCGAGCTGACCCGGCCCGAGCCGGACTACCTGGACTTCCGCAGCGACGCCGGGCTGCTCGCCCTGTGGCGGGCCAACGCGGCGGCGGCGGGCCGCCCGGAGCCGGTCGAGAGCGGGCCGTTCGCCTGCACCGACATGGGCAACGTCTCCCACGCGGTGCCCGCCATCCACCCGGTGCTGGACATCACCGGCGGGGCGTGCGGGCCGCACGAGGCGGCGTTCGCCGACGCCGCCGTCTCGCCGCGGGCGGACCGGGCGATCGTGGAGGGCGCCGTCGCCATGGCATGGACGGCGGCGGACTTCGCGGCCGCGCGGCGGTGACGGCGCCCGGCTCGGCGGGCGGCGGGTGACCGGTCCCGGGACCGGTC
>NZ_JBHYUU010000119.1:0-26788 GCF_042749955.1 Kitasatospora sp. NPDC059462
GCCACCGCCCCCGGCGGCGGGGTTCAGCGCGTGACCGGGGTCACTTGCTCTTCTTGGCGAAGTACTCCAGGGCGTGCTGGGCGACGTCGTCCAGGTAGGGGCCGGCCTCCCAGGTGTTGTCGAACCCGCCGATGGAGGTGTCCGACACCAGGACCTGCTTGCCGTCCCTGGTGGTGAACCAGCCGCCGCCGCTGTCGCCGCCGGTGCCGTTGCAGCCGGTCATCAGCATGGTCGGGCGGGCCGGGTCCATCGAGCGGCGGGCGGGCTTGCCGGCCTCGCAGTGCTCCAGCTCCATGCCGTCGAACGGCTTGCCGGCCGGGTAGCCGTAGGTGCTCACGGTGGCCATCTGCTCGCGCGGGGCGTTGAACCAGACCGGCACCGAGCCGCCGACGACCTCCTCCAGGGACTTGGCGCTGCCGTCCGGGTTGGCCACCCGGAGGATGCCGAAGTCGTACTGGCTCCACGGGCCGCCGTTCTCCGGGTCGGCCTCGGCCGTCCACTGCGGGGCGACCATGCCCGCGACGGCGCCCCACTCGCCGTACGGCTCGGCCTCGGCGAGCGAGCCCTGCTTGCCGCCGCTGACCGCGCCGCTGCTGTTGAACGCCGGGGCGAAGGTGATGTTGGTGTGGTACTTGCCGCCCTTGCCGCCGTGCAGGCAGTGGCTGGCCGTCCAGACCAGGTTGCTCCGGCCCGGGTTGGCCGGGTCGGAGACGACGGTGCCGGAGCAGACGTAGTCCTGGTTGCCGTCCTGGAAGAACAGCTTGCCGTTGACGTGGGCCGGCTTGGCGTACGGGTGGGCGACGGGCTTCATCTCGACCGGCTTCGGCTGCGGGTCGTTCTGGCCGCCGCCGGTGCCGCCGGTCCCGCCGGTGCCGCCACTGCCGGGCGGGGGCGGGGTGGCGCCGGTCGGCTGGGCCGTCGGGGCCGCCGACGTCGGCTGTGCGGTGGGCTGCGCGGTCGGCTGCGTCGTGGGCTGTGCGGTGGGCTGGTTGCCCGGGCCGGGCTTGGCCGGCTTCGCCCTGAGGATCTTCTGGAGGTCCCAGAAGCCCTTGACCGCCGGGGTGATGACGTTCTGCTGGGCCCACTTGTCCCAGTCGTCGAAGCTCCACTTCTTGAGCTCGTCGGCGGTCGGCAGCTTGATCGGCGGCAGGCCGCCCGGCTTGCCGGTGGAGTCCGCGGCGGGCGCGGTGGTCGCGGCGGTCTGCGCGCCGGACGGGGCGGCGGCCGGGTCGCTGTTCTCCGGGCCGCACGCGGTCGCGACGACCATGGTCAGTGCGACGGCGGAAGCGCCCAGCGCGGCACGCGTCGCCCGGGATATCGGTGACATGAGTTCTGTTCCCCCTGTGAATGCACGCCACGGCCGCGAATGTCGACCGGGTGGCAGGGGAGGAGTCTGCCACGCGCGGCGGACACCCCCGGCCGCGCGGACCGGTCCGGGGCACGGCTGTCACCGGATCGGCACGCGATCGGCACCGAAAAAACCGGTTGCACGCGGCCGGGCCGCTCCGTAGCGTCATCCCTGCCAGTCGCCAGAACAGGAGTAGGCCCTTGATCTACTGAGGTCCCGAGACACCGCCCCCCGCCGCACCGCAGCCATGCCACCGCCTTGTCGCCGGTCATGCCACTGCCCGCGGTCCGTGAGTGTGCGCGTGCCCGACCTCAGTGGTGAGCCGGCCCGGCGTCCCCCGTCGCTCCGCCGACCCCGGCCCTCCCTCCCCGGTCCCGCCCGTGCCCGCGGTGTCTCCCCGTGTTGCTCCACGACCACGTCGGCGACCTCCGGGAGGCTCTCCATGGCACAACCCACCACCTCACTCCTCTGCACCGACCTCTCCTTCGAGTGGCCGGACGGCAGGCCCGTCCTCGACGGCTTCCACCTCGCCGTCGGCCCCGGCCGCACCGGGCTGATCGGGCTCAACGGCGCGGGGAAGTCCACCCTGCTGCGCCTGCTGGCGGGCGAACTCACGCCCACCTCGGGCACCGTCAGGGCGGTCGGCGAGATCGGCCACCTGCCGCAGGGCCTCACCCTGGACACCGGCCTGCGGGTCGACGAGGCGCTCGGCGTCCGGGCCGCCCGCGAGGCCCTGCACGCCATCGAGACCGGCTCCACCGACCAGCGGCACTTCGACGCGGTCGGCGACGACTGGGACGTCGAGGAGCGCGCCCGCGCGCTGCTCGACCGGCTCGGCCTGCACCGGCTCGACCTCGACCGCACCACCGGTGAACTCTCCGGCGGCGAGGCCGTGCTGGTGCGGCTGGCCACCCTGCTGCTGCGCCGTCCCGACGTCCTGCTGCTCGACGAGCCGACCAACAACCTCGACCGCGCCGCCCGTGAGCGGCTCTACGAGACGGTGGCCGGCTGGGGCGGCGTGATGGTGATCGTCAGCCACGACCGCGAACTGCTCCAGCACGTCGACCAGATCGCCGAACTGAGGGACGGCCGGGTCACCTGGTACGGCGGCAACTTCGCCGAGTACGAACGCACCGTCGCCGCCCAGCAGGAGACCGCCGAGCGGCTGCTGCGCAACGCCGAGGCCGATGTCCACCGCCAGAAGCGGGACCTGGCCGAGGCCCGGATGCGGCTGGAGCGCAGCGCCAGCTACGGCAGGAAGCGCTCGGTCACCCGCAACGACCCGCACATCGTCGCCGGCAAGCTCAAACGCCAGGGCCAGGAGACCGCGGGCCGGCTCCAGGGCATGCACACCGAGCGGCTGGAGGAGGCCAGGCGCAAGCTGACCGCCGCCGAGGAGGCCGTCCGGGACGACGCCGAGATCCGGATCGACCTGCCCCGCACCGCCGTGCCGGCCGGGCGCACCGTGCTCACCCTGCAGAAGGTCCGGATGCCGCACGGCATCACCGCCCACCTCGACCTGCGCGGGCCCGAGCGGATCGCCCTGGTCGGCCGCAACGGCGCGGGGAAGTCCACCCTGCTGCGCACCATCGCCGGTGAACTCGCCCCGCTGGAGGGCGAGGTCACCACGCCGGTGCCGCTGCGCCACCTCCCGCAGCGGCTGGACCTGCTCGACGACAAGCTGACCGTGGTGGGCAACGTCAAGCTGTTCGCGCCGGGCACGGGGGACAACGCGGTCCGGGCCCGGCTGGCCCGGTTCCTCTTCCGCGGCGGGCGGGCCGACCAGCCGGCCGGCACGCTCTCCGGCGGCGAGCGGTTCCGCGCCACCCTGGCCGCGCTGCTGCTGGCCGACCCGCCGCCGCAGCTGCTGCTGCTCGACGAGCCGACCAACAACCTCGACCTGGCCAGCGTCCGCCAGCTCACCCAGGCGCTGGCCGCGTACCAGGGCGCGCTGATCGTCGCCAGCCACGACCTGCCGTTCCTGCGCGGCCTGGGCGTCACCCGCTGGCTGGAGCTGGACGGCGAACTGAGGGCGGTGGACCCGATGTGACGCGGTGACGGCTCAGCGGCGGCCGGCCCCGGCGGCGAGCAGCCGCCGGGCCTCGGTCAGGGCGGAGTCCTTCAGCCCGGCCAGCTCCTCCGGGGTGAAGACCGGGGTGCGGACGTCCGGCGGGATGCCCGGGCCGTCGAAGGTGCTGCCGTCGCGGGTGAGGAACTTCTCGTTCGGCAGGCCGGCGAGCAGGTCGTCGGAGAGCGGCTTGAGCATGACGTCGGAGAAGACGCCCTGGGTGTTCTCGCCGATCCGCACCGGCGCCGGGCGCCGTTCCGCCATCGCCTGGGTGAAGGTCTCGCCCGCGCTCACCGTCGAGCCGGCGGTGAGCAGGGCGACCGGCCCGGTGTAGCGGGCCGCCCCGGCGGCGGGGCGGACGGTCGCCGCCTGGGGCCGGGTGAAGGCGGTCGGGTCGGCCGGGTCGTTGCGCGCCACCTTGCGGTAGGCGAGGAAGGGCCGGTCGGTGAGCCGGGAGGCGATCCGCAGGCCCAGCTCGTCCGAGCCGCCGCCGTTCAGCCGGAGGTCGATCACCAGGCCGTCGAGCCGCTCGGGGTGGGCGAGCAGGGTGTCCAGCGCCCTGTCCAGCTCGGCCGCGTGGGCCTGGTAGGGGCCGTCGTCGACGTACCCGTCGAAGCTGCTCACCCGCAGGTAGCCGATGCCGCCCGGCAGTTCGCCGACACCCAGCCGGCCGCGGCCGAAGGTCTGCTCCGGGGCGAGGAGCTGGGCGGCGACCGCCCGGCCCGCCTGCTCCCGCAGCTGGTCGCTCGGCTCCTGGGTGCCCGGGCGCAGCCCCCCGAAGACCAGGTCGTAGCCGCCGTCGGCCGCCTTGCGGCCGAGGAAGGTGTGCGCGTCGCCGAGCGGTTCGAGCAGGCCCGTGATGATCCCCGCGAGCGCGGTGGTGTCGGTCCCCGGGGTGATGGTCGCCCGGGCCTGCGCGCCCCGGGCCTTCCAGTCGACGCCCTTGGCGGCGAAGAAGGGGTAGTTCTCCTCGAAGGTCGCCCAGAACCGGTCGAAGACCGCGAGCGGGTCCTGCGGCGCCGGACGGGTGCATCGGGCCGGCAGCCCGGGCAGCCGGGAGAGGTCCTTGGCCGAGCTGGCGCCGTCCTCCTTGTACACGGCCCGGTCGCGCCCCCGGGGCGTGACGGTCAGCTCCCCGTACCCCTTGCCGGGCCGGCCGTACCGGACGGCGCCGCCGTGGCCGGGCGCGCCGACCTGGGTGCCGTCCAGGAACCCCGGGGTGCAGCTGATCCTGGTCACGTCGTAGGTGGTGAGGGTGGTGCCGTGGATCTCCGCGATCGTGCCGTAGCCGTCCACCTGCCAGACGCCCTCCAGCCGGTTGACGCCCGGCCGTTGGGCCGGGCCGTCCCCGTCCGCCGCCGCCCCCGCCGCGCCCGCCGCGCCGACCGTGCCCGCCGTCACCGCGAGTGCGACCGCCGTGATCGCCGCCGCCCGGGCCACCGGCCTCCGCCGTTCGATACCCATGCCGTCCCCTGCCGTCTCCAGGTCCGGGCCTCCCCCGCGGAACCCCTCCGCCGCCCTCGGGTCGACGGTACGGACCGGTTGAGCCGCCGCACGTCAGCCTGCGGAGCGGTCCGCACCGGGACCACGGAGGTACGCCGGGCGCGCCGGGCTCCGACCGGCGGCGTACACCCGGCCGCAGCGGCGTCGGGGTCACCGGCTCGGTGTCCAACTCCCGTGCGCTCCAGTACCATCGGCGCCATGCCAGCACTCAACATCGAGTACACGGAGCACGAGCTCGCCGCGATCCGCGAGGCGGCCGCCGCCGACGGCAAGAGTGTCAAGGCGTATGTGCACGACCTGAGTGTGCGGGAGCAGCAGCGCCGGGTGTTCGTCTCCCACGCGGTGGCCTTCTGGAACGCGCACCGCGAGGAGTTCGACCGGGAGTTCCCGGAGGACGCGCCGGCCGCCTGAGCGGGCGGGGCGGGGAGGGGCGGGCGACCGGGGTGCCGCGATGATGCTGCTGCGGGTCGATCTGCGCTGGCTGCTCGACGTCCAGGAGCTGGCCTCGCCGGAGGACCTCAGCGTGCGGGACTACTCGGCGCTGCAGGCGGCCGTCGCCCGGCACCGGGTGAACACCGCACAGCTCGGCCACGACGCGGATCCGGCGTGGTGCGCGGCCACCCTGATGCACACGATCGTGCTGCTGCGGCCGCTTCCCGTGCGCAACAACCTGTACGCCTGCATGACGACGGCGGCGTACATGCACGCGGCCGGCGAGGGCATCGACCCGCCGTACGGGGCGCTGGTGGAGCTGGCCCGGGACATCGCCGAGGGGCGGGCGGACGTCTTCGCGGCGGCCGACCGGATCCGGTCCTGGCGGATCTGAGCGGGACCGGCCGGCCACCGCCCTCGGCCGCGCACCCCGCCCTCGGCCGCGCACCCGCCGGGTCCTCGCCCCCGCCGGTTCCCCGTCAGCCCGGCAGCACGAACCCCGACTCGTACGCCGCGATCACCGCCTGGGTGCGGTCCCGCGCGCCCAGCTTGGCCAGCACGCCGCCCACGTGCGTCTTCACCGTCTCCTGGCTGAGCACCAGCCTCGCGGCGATCTCCCCGTTGTTGAGCCCGGCCGCCATCAGCCGCAGCACCTGCCCCTCCCGCTCGGTGAGCCGGCCGACCGGGCCGCGTTCGGGCGCCGGACGGGAGGTCCGTGCGGCCGGCGCCGCGTAGCGCAGGGCGAGGTCGCGCACGGCCGCCGGGAACAGCAGCGAGTCGCCGCGCGCGATCAGCCGCACCGCCTGCACCATCTCCTCGGCCCGTGCCCGCTTCAGCAGGAACCCGGCCGCCCCCGCCCGCAGCGCGTCGTACACGTGGTCGTCGTGCTCGAAGGTGGTGACCACCAGGATCCGGGGCGGTTCGGCCATCCCGGCGACCAGCTGCTCGGTGGCCCGGATGCCGTCGATCCCCGGCATCCGCACGTCCATCAGCACCACGTCCGGCCGCAGCGCGCGCACCAGCGGCACCACCTCGGCGCCGTCGGCCGCCTCGCCGACCACCGTGAGGTCCGGCTCGGCGTCGATCACCACCCGCAGCCCCGTGCGCACCAGCCGTTCGTCGTCGGCGATCACCACCCGGACCGGCCCGCCCGCGCTCCCGCTCCCGCTCCCGCTGCTCTTGCTGTTGCCGTTGCTGTTCAACGCTCTCCTCCCACCGGCAGCCAGACGGCCAGCCGCCACGTCGTCCCGTCGTCCACCGGCCCGGCCTCGCAGCCGCCGCGCAGCGCCGCCGCGCGCTCGCCGATCCCGCGCAGCCCGCGTCCGCCGCCGGGCCGGCTGGGCCGTAACCGGCCGAGCGGGTTGGTCAGTTCGATCTCCAGCCGCCCCCCGGCCGGGGCGACCCGCAGCCGGGCCGGTTCGGAACCGGCCGGGCCGGCGTGCCGCAGCACATTGGTCAGGCCCTCCTGGACGATCCGGTAGGCCTCGCGGGAGAACGCGGCCGGCAGCCGGTCCAGGCCGGGGGCCAGCTCGGCGTCCACCGCGAGCCCGGTGCGGGCCAGCTGCCGCAGCAGGTCCTCCAGCCCGGCGAGGGTCGGTCCGGCGGGCCCTGCCGCGTCGCCGTCCTCCTCGCGCAGCAGCCCCAGCACCGCGTCCAGTTCGGCGACGGCGCCGCGCGCGGTCTCCTCGATGGCGGCCAGCGCCTGCGCCGCGAACTCCGGGTCGGTGCGCAGCACCCGGGCGGCGGCCGAGGCCTGGATGCCGACGGCGCTCAGCGCGTGGCCGACCGAGTCGTGCAGTTCACGGGCCAGCCGGTTGCGCTGGGCGAGCACGACGGCCCGCCGTTCGGCGGTGGCCAGCCGCTCGTCCGGGGTCGGGCCGAGCAGCACGGGCGCCCACCGCGCCAGCAGTGCGCCGAGACCGGCGCTGGTGCCGACGATCAGGGCCAGCAGTGCCACGCCCAGCACCGGGCCGGGCAGCCAGCCCGGCACGCCGCGCTCCTCCCAGAACCGCACCATCTCCTCGAAGCCGGTCGGCCGCAGGATCAGCACCACCGCGAACGGCGCCCCGGCCAGCGTCATCCCGCTGACGACGCCGCCGAACAGCAGGTGCAGCACGAACCACCCGGCCGTCCGCCGCCGCGCCGCCCAGGACCGCGCGGGGCCGGTGACCACCTCCGCCGCCCGCCGGGGCGCGCACAGGGCCAGGGCCGCCGCACCCTCCAGCGCCCGGACGGTCGGGACCAGGGCGGTGACGGCGGCCATCGGCAGCGAGGCGCCGAGCGCGGCGAAGTAGAGCAGGACCTGCGCCAACGAGCCCTTGCGCGGATCCAGCGCGCCCAGCGCGACCGTCGAGAGCATCCAGTACGGCATCAGCAGCGCCCCGCCGAGCACCAGGTGCACCCAGCGCAGCCGGGCCCGCCGCCCGAGCAGCGCACCCGCCGCCCGCCGCAGCGCCCCGCCGCCGCTCCCCTCCGACTCCCGACCCGCCCCCGTGATCACTCCGCCGACTCTACGTCAGCACCCCCGGCCGGGAGGCCGGTCGTCGCCGCCCAGGCGGTGTCCGGGACGGCTCCCGCCGCCGCCCGCTCCACCAGCGCGACCGCGCCCACGGCCAGCACCAGCAGCCCGGTCACCACCTGCACCGCCTCCACCAGCGGCAGCAGCCCCGGCACCGCCTCGCGCGGGTCGGCGGAGGCGCTGACCGTCGTCCCGAACGCCACCAACTGCCAGGCGCCCCAGGCGAACACCGACCCGGCGGCGGTCCACACCACCGCGAGCGGCCCGCGCAGCCGCCACTCCGGTCGGCGCCGGAACACCAGCACCAGCAGCGCCGCCGCCGCGGCCACCGCCATCGCGGCCGTCACCGCGTCCATGACCGCCACGCTCCGGCCGCGCTCCTCCCGCCACGCCACCGGCAGCCCGGCCGCCCCGCCGAACGCCCAGTACAGCCGGGCCGCCGCGATCCCGGCGGCGAGCAGCGCGGCCGCGCAGGCGAAGGCCCGCTGGGTGCTCAGCGTGGGGGAGTGCGGCAGGTCGCCGATCCGGTCGCGGCGCAGCAGCCCGGCCCAGCGCTCCCGCGCGTACAGCAGGAACCCGGTGATCAGCGCCAGCCCCTGGACGGCGAAGCCGCCGTAGACGAGGGTGAACACCCAGCCGCTCGGCCCGTCGTCCTTCCCGGCCCCCGCCGCCTCCGGGCCGAGCACCAGGGCGGCGAGCAGGACGAGCGGAAGCGCGACCAGCAGGGTGCCGAGCAGTCCGGTCGCGACCCACATCGGGAAGGCCAGCAGCCCGGCGGGCGCGCGCCGCCCCCACGGCCGGACGAACGCCAGGGCCAGGACGACGGCGACGGCGTCCATGCCGAAGGTGAGCAGGTTGAGGAGCCACAGGTCGTCCATGGCATCGGCGTCCCCGGCCCCGACCGGGTGACCGGTGAGCCAGAGCAGCTTGAGGGTGAGGTAGGGAACGGTCGCGGCGACGGCCACCACGGCCGCCGCCGTCCGCACCCGGCCGACGGGCGCGGGTGCGGCGGGTGCGGCGGCGGGTGCGGCGGCCGGGGCCGTGGACAGGACCGGAAGCGTCGAGGTCATGCCCCCACGCTCCCGCGCACCCGTCCGCCCGCACCTCCTCCGGCCATCCGATCCGCCTCCCCCGCCGGGGGGAACCCGAGGGGGGACGGGCGGTCCCCGGGGAGGACGGAGGCCGCTAGGGAACGATCGGCTCGCAGCCGATCGCCTTCCCGGCGGCGGTCAGGAACTGCGTCCAGACGGCCCCGGTGTCGGGCAGCAGGTGCTGGCTGCGGAGGGCCGGTGCGGGGCGCTCCTCGTAGTGGAAGTACGTCCTGCGGCCCTGGCAGAGGGCCACCACGTCCTCGTTCCCGGTGCCGGCCCACGTGCTGCGGCCGAACGCCGTGGAGCGCTCCTGGTCCGCCGGGAGGTCCACCACCCGGGGCTCGGTGACGACCACGAACGAGGCCACGGGCCTCCCGGTCGGCCGGTCGGTCACGGTGCAGGACCAGACGGGGGAGAACGCCGTGGTGGCCTGCTGGCGGTACCAGTCCTCGTGGTCCGCGTCGGGCGCCTTGGCGACCGCCATGCCGGGGAGGCCGCAGAGGTTGTTCCAGTCGACCGGCTGCTCGGCGCCCGCCGGGGAGAGCGTCGTCGGCGCGGGCGGTGCGGTGCCGCAGGTGCGGTCCTTCGCGGCGAGGCCGGCGAGCTCGACGGCGAGCCGGGCGATGCCTTCCGCGTGGTCGCCGTCCTTCCCGTCGTGTCCGGTGCCGACCGAGGCCCGCAGTCCGGTGGGGCAGCCTTCCGGAAGCAGCGCCCAGGCGCCACCCGGGGTCACCGCGCCCACGGCACCGTGGTCGGCGAAGAGCCGTGCCCCCGGGCGGGATTCGGCGCCCACGCTCCGGTTCACCGAGAGCCCGAACCCGACGCTCTTCCCGGTGTCCCCGAACAGGCCGAAGTCCACCGTGGCGCGGCAGTACTGCGTCGGGTCGACGGCGGTGGGGGAGTAGCCGGGGGACTTCTCCTCGCTGATCCGCCCCGGTCCCAGCGCGGCGTGCACGGCGTCCGCGCTCGCCGCGCCCCCGCACACGCGGTCCGGGCCGAGCACGTTGGTGTATCCGAACAGCAGCAGCCCGGCCGCCCCGGCCGTGATCGCCAGCAGCACCCCGGCCGCCCGCAGCCGCAGCGACCGGGTGGTGAACCCGCGCCTGCTCAGCGCCGTGTCGACCCGCTCGCCCACGGGCCGGTGTTGCCGGGGTTCCCGGGGTTCCCGGGGCTCCCGGTCTTCCTGGTGTTCCTGCGTCGGTCCGCTCATCGGTTCATCAGCTCCGCCCCAGTGCGCGGCGGTACGCGTCGTCCACGCCGGTCTGGTAGCTCGCGTTGACGTCGGTCAGCAGCGTGGTGGTGACCCCGCCGGTGGCGTTGACCTCCTCCTTCGGGATGCCGGCGGCCAGGGCGCGCTCCCGGATCATCGCCTTGAGCTGCTCGTCGCCGGCCCGGAAGGTGTCCGAGATCTGCTCGGTGGCCTTCAGGCTCTCGTCGTTGTTGAGGTTGTTGGCGTAGACGGAGGTGCCGACGTCCACGAGCCGCTGGACCGCGTCGCCGACCATCGGGACGGGCGTGACCGGGGCGCCGAGCAGGTGGTAGTCCATCTTGGCGTTCCAGTTGTTGCGGAAGATCGCGTCGTCCCGGTGGTCGGCGATGACGTCGGTGCGCACACCGCTGAGGGTGCCCATCACCTCGCCGGCCTCGCGGGTGAAGCCCTGGATCTTGTGGTCGGGCCGCCCGGTCTGGTCCGGCTGGAAGGCCTCGGCGGGGTACTCGTTCAGCCGCCGGGCGACCTCCTGGCTCTCCGCGTAGTGGACGACCTTGAACGCCTCGGGGTCCTCGGCGACCCCGCGGATGGTCCGCAGCATCTGCTCCCGGCCGATGGTGAGCTTGCTGGTCTCGGAGGTGCCGCCGGTCTCCTTGCCGAGGATCTCGTAGGTGTCGGGGGCGTAGTCGGCGATCATCTCGGCGAGCGGCCGGCGCAGCGCGGCGGGCAGCTCGTTCTCGTGGCCGGCCTTGGGGCCGCCGAAGTGGGTGACGGTCTCGGACATGATCCGCGCCATCGCCTCGTCGTGCGGGCGGGCCGGCGGCTGGTCGCCGTGCGGGTCGCGGCCGGTGGTGGCGGCCTGGAGGGCGTCGCCGAAGGCGCCGCGCGAGGTGTCCCGGGCCAGGCCGTCCACCTGGTTGTGCTCGTAGCCCTGGTTGGGCCACGTGCGGTCCTTGAGCAGGTAGTCGAGGTTCTTGTTGGCGCCCGGGTCGAGGAACTCCTTGGACGCCTCCGGGTTGTGGCTCATCGCCTTCATCAGCCCGCGCATCGGGTCGCCCTGCTTCCCGGTGACGTTGCCGTAGTCCGGCCCCCAGAGCTCCTCGCCCTTGAGTTTGCTGCCGCGCTCGTAGTCGACCAGGTCGTTGCCGACCCTGGTGAGGAACGGCTTGTCGAAGTCGCCCTTGGTGCCCATCAGTTCGGTGAGCGCCCGGTAGTTGTCGTTGTACCCGGCCGCCGATCCGCCCGGCTTGCGGGCGGCCTTGAGCAGGTCGTCCTCCCAGGCCTTGCCCATGCCGCCGTCCTTGGTGGCGGTGGCGAGCACCTGGCCGAGGTTGCCGTAGAGGTCCTGGTACTGCTGGGCGTTGTGGTCGCCCCGGGCGAGGTCGCCGTAGACCTTGGCGTAGTCGAGCAGCGCCTCGGGGCCCTTGTGGCCACCGGCGTTGAGGCTGTTGAGCAGGCTGGTGGAGAACTCCTTGGAACCGGAGCCGGTGGCCATCAGGTCCTGCAGCCGCTTCAGCTCGTCGTCGGAGAGGCTGCCGCCCTTGGTCAGCAGGTCGGCGGCGCGCCTGGCGTCGGCCGCGTCGCCGCCGCCGTAGGGCTTGGCGTTGAAGGCGGTGGTGCTGGTGCCGATGTCGGTCTGCAGGGCGACGGAGGCGCGCTGGTCGGCGGCGGTGGCCTGTTGCACGGCCTTGGTGAGCCGGGCGGATATCGCCTCGGCCTTGGCCTTCATCTCCTCGTCGTACTTCTTGATCGCCGGACCGGCGTCCGGGTCGTTGTGCGAGCAGGGCATCGGCGGCCAGCGGACGTCGCCCTCGGCGCCGACGGTCAGGGTCTGGGTCTCGGCGTCGTGGATCGCGGTGTCGAGGGCCTTGCGGGCGGCGGTGAAGTCGGCGGCCGCGTCGCGGATGATCGCGGCGAGCGCCTTGGCGACCGCGGCGGCCTGGGTGACATCGGTGTCGACGCCCTTGAGGGTGGCGCCCGCCTGGATCGCGGCGGGTCCCTCCCAGCCGGCCCGCTGCGGGGTGCCGGTGAGGTCGCGGGCGACGCGCGAGTCCAGCGCGTCGAGGGCGGTCGCCATCGAGGTCCAGGCCTCGGCGGTCTCGGTGACGCCGGCGAAGTCGGCCTCGTGGAGTTCCTTGAAGGACACCATGGGGGTTGCTCCTCTCCTCTCCCCGGCGGCTCAGCGGCCGGGGCGGCCGAGCCGGCCGGCGATGGACGTCTCGTTGGTCTGGTAGGCGCGCTGGGTGGCGTCCAGGTTGTCGGCGGTGCCGGTCAGCTTGTCGTGCAGGGTCTTGCACTGCTGGAGCCAGCGCTCGGTGGAGCCGGTGAGCGCGCCGCCGAAGGCGAAGCCGCGGATCCTCCCGGCGGCGGTGGAGGCGTGCTCGGCGAGGTTGTTGCCGCCCTTGCCGTTGGCCTTGTCGAGGTCGGCGGCGATCTGCCGGGCGATGCCGGCCGAGGCGTTGAGCTCGTAGGGGCGGTCCAGCCGGGTGGTGGTGCCGCCCGGGTTCACACCGGGGGAGGGCGACGGCACCGGGCCCGGCGTGGCGGCGGGCGTGCCCGCGGCGGGGGCCGGGGTGGGCGTCGGCCGGGGCGTGGGGGCGGCGAACGGCGAGGTACTGGGCGCGACCGGCCCGGTGGTGAACCCTGGGTAGACCATGTGCGGCTGCTCTTCCTTCCTCCGGATCCGACGGGAGGTCAGCAGCCCCCCGCCGGGGACGACGGTACCGGGCTGTCCGTAGACGTACCGAGGCACCCTCCGCGAGCGCCGCCGCACGGTGTGCGCCGGGGGCCGCGGCACAGGCGGAGAGGTCTTGTTACTGAACGGTCGCTTCCCTATCATCGCGAGTGTGACAGCTTTACTGTCAGACTTCCTCGACCCCGGAGGGGCAGTGGCGTCCGAACAGGGCAGGGCCGGTGGCGGGCGCGGCGAGCGCGGCGGACCGCTGGCCGGTGTGCGCGTGGTGGAGCTCGCCGGGATCGGCCCGGGGCCGTTCGCCGCGATGCTGCTGGGCGACCTCGGCGCCGACGTCGTCCGGGTCGACCGGCCCGAACCCTCGCCGCTGGGCATCGACCCGGCCCACGACGTCGCGGGCCGCAACAAGCGCTCGGTGGTCGTCGACCTCAAGGCCCCGGGCGGGTCCGGCCTGGTGCTCGACCTGGCCGCCCGCGCCGACCTGCTGATCGAGGGCTACCGGCCCGGCGTCGCCGAGCGCCTCGGGGTCGGGCCCGAGGCCTGCCTGGCCCGCAACCCCGCGCTGGTGTACGGGCGGATGACCGGCTGGGGCCAGGACGGGCCGCTGGCCGCCCGGGCCGGGCACGACCTCGGGTACGCGGCGGTCTCGGGTGCGCTCGGCCTGGTCGCCCCCGCCCCCGCCCCCGACGCCGTGGGCGCCCCGGGCGCCGCCGAGGGGCCGCCCGGCATCCCCGCCAACCTGCTCGGCGACTACGCCGGGGGCTCGCTCTACCTGGTCGTCGGCCTGCTCGCCGCCCTGCACCACGCCCGCGCCACCGGAGCCGGCCAGGTCGTCGACGCCGCCGTCGTCGACGGCGCCGCCCACCTCACCGCCGTCCTCCAGGGCCTGCTGGCGGGCGGGCGGTGGCAGGACCGCCGCGGCGTGAACCTGCTGGACGGCGGCGCGCCGTTCTACGCCGTCTACCCGGCCGCCGACGGCGGCCACCTCGCGGTGGGCGCCCTGGAGCCGCAGTTCTACGCCGAGTTCGCCCGGCTGTTGGAGCTCGGCCCGGACGCCCCCGGCCAGTGGGACACCGCCCGCTGGCCCGAGCTGCGGGCCGCGATCGCCGCGCGCTTCGCCACCCGCCCGCGCGCCGCCTGGGAGGCCGTCTTCGCGGGCTCCGACGCCTGCGTGGAGCCGGTGCTGACGATGCGTCAGGCCCATCGCCATCCGCATCTGGTGAGCCGGGGGACGTACGTCGAGGCGGACGGCGTCACCCAGCCCGCCCCCGCCCCGCGGTTCTCCGCCACCCCCGGCGCGCTGCGCCGCCCGCCCGCCCGGCCGGGCGCCGACGCCGCCGAGGTGGCCGCCGACTGGGGCGTGCCCGGGCTGGACCCGCCGGCCGCGCCGCCGACCGCCTGAACTCCCCACCCCGCCAAGGAGCCTGCCGTGCAACGCGACCTCTTCACCGACGAGCACGAGGACTTCCGGGTCACCGTCCGGTCCTTCCTCGCCAAGGAGGTGCTACCGCACTACGACCGCTGGGAGCAGGCCGGCATCGTCGACCGCGCGGCCTGGCTGGCCGCCGGCCGGCAGGGCCTGCTCGGCCTCGCCGTCCCCGAGGAGTACGGCGGCGGTGGCACCGCCGACTTCCGCTACGCCGCCGTGCTGGCCGAGGAGTTCGCCCGGGCCGGCGCCTCCGGACTGGCGCTCGGCCTGCATAACGACATCATCGGCCCCTACCTCACCTCGCTCGCCACCGAGGAGCAGAAGCGCCGCTGGCTGCCCGGGTTCTGCACCGGTGAGCTGATCACCGCGATCGCGATGACCGAGCCCGGCACCGGCTCCGACCTCCAGGGCATCCGCACCCGGGCGGTCGACCGGGGGGACCACTTCCTGCTCGACGGCGCCAAGACGTTCATCTCCAACGGCATCCTCGCCGACCTGGTCGTCGTGGTCGCCCGCACCACCGCCGAGGGCGGCGCGCACGGTCTCAGCCTGCTGGTCGTCGAGCGCGGCACGCCCGGCTTCGAGCGCGGCCGCAACCTCGACAAGATCGGCCAGAAGGCCCAGGACACCGCCGAGTTGTTCTTCCGGGACGTCCGCGTCCCGAAGGAGAACCTGCTCGGCGAGCTCAACCAGGGCTTCCTGTACCTGATGCGCAACCTCGCGCAGGAGCGGCTCACCATCGCCGCCTCCGCGATCGCCGGCGCCGAGCACCTGGTCGAGCTCACCACCGCCTACGTCAAGCAGCGCGAGGCGTTCGGCCGGCCGCTGGCCAAGCTCCAGCACGTCCGCTTCGAGATCGCCGAACTGGCCACCGAGTGCGCGGTCACCCGCACCTTCGTCGACCGCTGCATCACCGAGCACAACCGCTTCGCGCTCACCCCGGCGGACGCCTCGATGGCCAAGTGGTGGGCCACCGAGCTGCAGAAGCGCACCGCCGACCGCTGTCTCCAGCTCCACGGCGGCTACGGCTACATGGCCGAGTACCCGGTCGCCCGGGCGTTCACCGACGGCCGCATCCAGACCATCTACGGCGGCACCACCGAGATCATGAAGGAGATCGTGGGCCGCTCCCTCCTCGACTGATCCCCACCACCCGGCTCCGCCGTCACCCCCCGCCCCGAAAGGCTCCCCACCGTGACCACCGAAGCGTACGTCTACGACGCGATCCGAACCCCGCGCGGCCGGGGCAAGGCCACCGGCTCCCTGCACGGCACCAAGCCGATCGACCTGGTCGTCGGCCTGATCCACGAGATCCGCCGCCGCTTCCCGGACCTCGACCCGGCGGCGATCGACGACATCGTGCTCGGCGTGGTCAGCCCGGTCGGCGACCAGGGCTCCGACATCGCCCGGATCGCCGCCATCGCCGCCGGCCTGCCGGACACCGTCGCCGGCGTCCAGGAGAACCGCTTCTGCGCCTCCGGCCTGGAGGCCGTCAACCTGGCCGCCGCCAAGGTCCGTTCCGGCTGGGAGGACCTCGTCCTGGCCGGCGGCGTCGAGTCGATGTCCCGGGTGAAGATGGCCTCGGACGGCGGTGCCTGGTTCGCCGACCCGATGACGGCCTACGAGACCAACTTCGTGCCGCAGGGCATCGGCGCCGACCTCATCGCCACCATCGAGGGCTTCTCGCGCACCGACGTCGACGCGTTCGCCGCCGAGTCCCAGGCCCGCGCCGCCAAGGCCCAGGCCGACGGCCTGTTCGACCGCTCGGTGGTCCCGGTCCGCGACCGCAGCGGCCTGGTGGTGCTGGAACGCGACGAGTTCATCCGCCCCGGCACCACCGTGGAGACGCTCGCCGGACTCAAGCCCTCCTTCGCCGCGATCGGCGAGGCCGGCGGCTTCGACGCCGTCGCCCTGCAGAAGTACCACTGGGTGGAGGCGATCGACCACGTCCACCACGCCGGCAACTCCTCCGGCATCGTCGACGGCGCCGCGCTGGTCGCCATCGGCAACCGCGAGACCGGCGAGCGCTACGGGCTGCGGCCGCGCGCCCGGATCGTCTCCGCCGCCGTCTCCGGCTCCGAGCCGACCATCATGCTCACCGGCCCGGCGCCCGCCACCCGCAAGGCGCTCGCGAAGGCCGGGCTGACCGCCGCCGACATCGACCTGGTCGAGATCAACGAGGCCTTCGCCGCCGTCGCGCTGCGCTTCGTCCGCGAGATGGGCTTCTCCCCGGAGCAGGTGAACGTCAACGGCGGCGCGATCGCCCTCGGCCACCCGCTCGGCGCCACCGGCGCGATGCTGATCGGCACCCTCGTCGACGAGCTGGAGCGGCGCGAGCTGCGCTACGGCCTGGCCACCCTCTGCGTGGGCGGCGGCATGGGCATCGCCACCGTCGTCGAGCGCGTCTGACCCCCGTCCTCCTCCCCACCTCCTCCGGAGACCCGAACCCATGAGCGACACCACCACCATCCGCTGGGAGCAGGACCGGGACGGCGTGGTCACCCTCGTCCTCGACGACCCCGCCCAGTCCGTCAACACCATGAACGAGGCGTTCACCGCCGACTTCGAGGCCGTCGTCGCCCGCCTGGCCGGCCTCGCCGCCGCCGGCGAGCTGCGCGGCGTGGTCGTCACCTCCGCCAAGAAGACCTTCTTCGCCGGCGGCGACCTGCGGATGCTCTCCGCCGCCCGCCCCGAGGACGCCGCCGCCGTCTTCGAGAAGTCGATGCGGATCAAGCGCGCCCTGCGCACCCTGGAGACCCTCGGCCGGCCGGTCGTCGCCGCGGTCAACGGCAGCGCGCTCGGCGGCGGCCTGGAGCTGGCCCTCGCCTGCCACCACCGGATCGCCCTGAACACCCCCGCGAGCCGGATCGGCCTGCCCGAGGTCACCCTCGGCCTGCTGCCCGGCGGCGGCGGAATCGTCCGCACCGTCCGGCTGTTCGGCATCACCGACGCCCTGCTGAAGTTCCTGCTGCAGGGCCGCCAGTACCGCCCGGCGCAGGCCCTCGAACACGGCCTGGTGCACGAACTCGTCGACACTCCCGAGGAGTTGTCGGCCCGGGCGCGGGACTGGATCGAGGCGAACCCGTCCCCCGTCCAGCCCTGGGACGTCAAGGGCCACAAGATCCCCGGCGGCACCCCCAGCACCCCGGCCTTCGCCGCCAACCTGCCGGCCTTCCCCGCCAACCTGCGCAAGCAACTGGCCGGCGCCCCCTACCCGGCGCCGCGCAACGTGCTCGCCGCCGCCGTCGAGAGCGCCCAGGTGGACATCGACACCGCGATGGTGATCGAGGCGCGCTACTTCACCGAGCTGGCCTGCGGACAGACCGGCAAGAACATGATCCAGGCGCTCTTCTTCGACCTCCAGGCCGTCAACTCCGGCGCCGGACGGCCCGCTGCGGTGGAGAAGCGCACGGTCCGCAAGGTCGCGGTGCTCGGCGCCGGGATGATGGGCGCCGGCATCGCCCACGTCTGCGCCGAGTCCGGCATCGAGGTGCTGCTCAAGGACGTCACCGTGGAGGCCGCCGAGCGCGGAAAGGCCTACTCCGAGGGCCTGCTGGCGAAGGCGGTGGCGCGCGGGCGGCGCACCGGGGCGCAGCGCGACGAACTGCTCGCCCGGATCACCCCCACCGCCGAGGCCGCCGACCTGGCCGGCTGCGACGTGGTCATCGAGGCGGTCTTCGAGGACCCCGAGCTGAAGCACAAGGTGTTCCAGGAGATCGAGGGCGTCGTCGCCCCCGACGCCCTGCTCTGCTCCAACACCTCCACCCTGCCGATCGGCCTGCTCGCCGAGGGCGTGCAGCGCTCCGCCGACTTCATCGGCCTGCACTTCTTCTCGCCGGTCGACAGGATGCGGCTGGTGGAGATCATCCGCGGCCCGCGGACCGGGGACGAGGCGCTGGCCCGGGCCTTCGACCTGGTCCGGCAGATCAACAGGACGCCGATCGTCGTCAACGACTCGCGCGGCTTCTTCACCTCGCGGGTGATCGGCCAGTTCATCAACGAGGGCGTCGCCATGATCGGCGAGGGCGTCGAGCCGGCCAGCGTCGAGCAGGCCGCCGCCCAGGCCGGCTACCCGGCCAAGGTGCTCTCGCTGCTCGACGAGCTGACCCTCACCCTGCCGCGCAGGATCCGCAACGAGTACCGGCGCGCCGTCGAGGCGGCCGGCGGCGAGTGGACCGCCCACCCGGCGGACGCGGTGGTGGACCGGATGGTCGACGAGTTCGGCCGCCCCGGCCGCAGCGGCGGCGCCGGCTTCTACGAGTACGACGAGAACGGGGTGCGCGGCCGCCTCTGGCCGGGCCTGCGCGAGCACTTCACCCGCGCGGACGCCGCCGTCCCGTTCGAGGACCTCAAGGAGCGGATGCTGTTCAGCGAGGCGCTGGACTCGGTGCGCTGCCTGGAGGAGGGCGTGCTCACCTCGGTCGCGGACGCCAACGTCGGCTCCATCCTCGGCATCGGCTTCCCGGCCTGGACCGGCGGCGTGCTCCAGTACATCAACGGCTACCCGGGCGGCCCGGCCGGCTTCGCGGCCCGTGCCCGCGAACTCGCCGCCGCGTACGGGGAGCGGTTCGCGCCGCCCGCCCTGCTGGAGCGGATCGCCGCCGAGGGCCGCACCTTCACCGACTGATCACCGCTCGGGCGGGGCGGCCCGCCGCTCCTGCGCGGCCGCCCCGCCCGGCCCCGCGTCCAGCTCCTCCCGCAGCGACTTCTGGAACGCGGTGACCAGTGCCTGCGCCACCATCGGCCGGATGTGGTCGGTGAGCGCCTTCATCCGCTCCACGTCGTCCGGCGCCGGCTCGCTCTCCCGGTACGGCTTCCACACCGTCTCCCGGAACAGCCGCTGCAACTCCCGCGCCGTCGCCCGGCTGTGCTCCACCACCACCGCCCGTGCCGCCACCAGCGTCTCCAGCGGGATCGGCACGTCCAGGATCCGCACGCCCAGCGGCAGCAGCCCCGGGTCCACCCGGAATACCTCCGGGTCCGCCGTCCGCTCCAGCGCCCCCATCGCGGCCAGCCGGTCCACCTGCTCCTCCGACAGCCGCCGCCCGGCCCGCCGCTCCACCTCCGCCCGGCCCGCCTCCTCCGGCACCTCCGGCGTCCACGACGCCACCAGCGCCCGGTGGATCGCCAGGTCCAGCGGCGTGGTGCCCTGCGGCAGCCGCGCCAGGTACCGCTCGATCGCGGCCAGCGTCAGCCCCTGCCGCTGCAGCTCCTCGATCAGCCCCAGCCGGTCCAGGTGCTCCGCCCCGTACCACCCCACCCGCCGCGCCCCCAGCACCGGCGGCGGCAACAGCCCCTTCGTCCCGTAGAACCGCACCGTCCGCACCGTCACCCCCGCCCGCGCCGCCAACTCGTCCACCGTCAGCCGCACCTCCACCCCCGCCTCCCGCCGCGTCGCACCACCACTGTGACACCGCCAGTGTGACACCGCTGTCCCACCGGGTCCACGCGCCGGACGCGCAAGGGCCCGCGCTCCGGTGAGGAGCGCGGGCCCGGGTGCGCTGCCGTGGGCTCAGGCGGCGAGGTCGGGGTGGTGGCGGCGGGTGACTTCGGGGTGGGCGCGGGTGTAGCCCTTCCACTCGTTGAAGCCGAAGTCGGCGTAGAGGGGGTTGGCGGGGTCCTGGGTGGCGCCGGGGGCGTGGTGGGCGAGGGGGAAGTCCAGCGGCTCGATGTGGGCGTCGAGGCGGGGGTTGTAGAAGAACGGGACGGAGAAGCGCTCGCGGGCGCCGGGCGGGCTGACCACGCGGTGGCTGGTCGCCTTGAGGTAGCCGTCGGTGGCGACCTCCAGGAGTTCGCCGAGGTTGACGACGAAGGCGCCCTCCAGGGGCGGGACGTCCAGGAAGGAGCCGTCCGGGCGCTCCACCTGGAGGCCGCCGACGGTGTCCTGGAGGAGCAGGGTGATGAAGCCGTAGTCCTTGTGCGCGCCCACGCCCTGGGCGGCGCCGTCGGGGGCGGTGCCCGGGTAGCGGACCAGCTTGAGCCGCAGGTGGGGCCGGCCCGCGAAGGCGGGGTCGTAGAAGTCGGGGCGGGCGCCGATCGAGGCGAGGAGTTCGTGCAGCAGCGTGCGGGCCACCGCGCCGAGCCGGTCGATCCAGGCCAGGGCGGCGTCGCGCAGCTCGGGGAGGGCGGCGGGCCACTGGTTGGGGCCCTCCAGCCACCAGTACGGGGGCTCGCCGGGGGCGGGCACGTGCGGGGGCCGTTCGGCGCCGATGTCGAGCTGGTCGCGCCAGTCCCGGCTGCCGCCGGTGCGCTCGTCACCGGTGCGGGTGTAGCCGCGGTAGTGCGGGGAGTGCAGGTTGGCGACGGCGAGGCGGTCGGCCTCGGGGAGGGCGAAGAAGGCGCGGGTGGCTTCGGTCAGGGCGGTCGTCTCGGCCGGGGTGACCCCGTGGCCGACGAGCTGGAAGAAGCCGACGCCGGTGGCCGCGGTCCGCAGTTCGTCGTGCAGGCGGGTGCGGTCCGCCGGGCTGCCGCCGGCGAGCGAGAGGTCGATCACCGGGAGGGCGTCGGCGGGGGCGTCGGCGGGGCTGGTGGGGTGCTGCTGCGTCATGGGGACATCCGCTGGGTCTCGTCCCGGCCGGCTCCGGTGGTGGACCGGGAACGCCGGGGACGCGCCTGGTGCGGCGGGTGTGCCCGGGCCGGGAGGGGGGACGCGGCCGCTGCGGGCCGCGCTGAGGGTGAGGGGTACGAGGGTCAGCCGGAGCGTCGACAGGACATGCTGGTCACGCGGAGCAGGTCCACGTGGCGACGGCGAACGAGAAGGAGCACCCCACCAGCCTAGGTCACCCGTTCGGGTGCGGGTGTGCGAATGCGTCCGGCAGCGTCGCCGTGAACGCCTCGATCGCGTCCCGCTGGTACTCGGCCAGCCCCGGGGCGATCGCCTCGTACGCCGCCCGCCACGGCCCGTTCTCCACGCAGCCGCGCCCCATCGCCCGGAATTCCGCGGCGGACACCGGCTGGACGGCGGTGAGCGCGCGGTACTGCCCGGCGACCCGGGCCCGCACCTCCTCGGCGCCGGCCGGCAGCCCGGCGGCCATCAGCTCGGCGAGCCCGATCATCAGCGCGGTGCGCTCGCGCTGCCCCGCCTCGACCTCCTCCGGCGTCATCGCCGCCACGGCCCGCCCGGCGGCCTCGGCCAGCTCCGGGAACGCGCGCAGCTCCTCCTCGTAGTCGGCGGGCCGGACCCCTTCGAACAGGTTCTCCGGCCGGTTGATCTCGGTCATCGGCGTACCGTCCTTCCTGGATCGCTCCAGATCGGTGATCGTGCGGGCGACGGTCGCGGCCAGCTCGTCGAGGCGGTCGCGCTCGGTGAGCAGCCGGCGGTGATGGCCGCGCAGCGCCTCCAGCTCGTCCACCTGGGCGGCCAGGACGCGGCCGATCTCGGACAGCCCCAGGCCGAGCGCCCGCAGCACGAGGATCTGCTGGAGCCGCAGCAGCTCCGGTTCCCCGTAGTAGCGGTGTCCGTTGGCGCCGGTCCGGGCGGGCGGCAGCAGCGTCCGGGCCGTCACCCGGGACATCCGGGCGACCTCCTCGATCGGCCAGCCGGCCATCCGCTCTCCCCTCACGTGTTCCACCGGGCCGGTCCCTCCGGCCCCGCTCACGACGGTAGGGGCTGCCGCTGCGGCAACCTCAAGCCCGCGGGGCGCCCGGCCTTGACCTCAACCGGACTTGAGATTCCACCATGGCCGCATGAACCCCATCACGAACGCCCTCATGAACGCCGGGTCCGTCGAGGCCGAGATCGCCGCCGTCCAGCAGGTGGTCGCCACCGTCCAGCACGCGCAGGTCAACGAGCTGACCGAGGAGTTCATCGGCCTGTTCCGCGAGGACGCGATCTGGACCACCGGGCACGGCCTGCTGCTGCGCGGGCGGGAGGAGATCGCCGAGTTCACCCGCAAGGTGCTGCCCGGGAGCTTCGCCGGCAGCGGCAGCACGGCCACCTACGAGGTGGTGCACGTGCTCTTCCTCCGCCCCGACGTCGCCGCCGTCAAGGTGCGCCAGCGCTACCTCGACGGCGACGGCGGGCAGATCGGGGAGGAGGGCAGCCCGCTGTACGTCATGGTGAAGGAGGACGGCCGGTGGCTGCTCACCGCCAATCAGAACACCGTTGTGCGGGGAACCTGATCCCTCTTCAACGCCCCCGCAGGTAGGTCGCGGCGATCTCCCGGAGCCGGTCGTGCAGGCCGTCGTAGGCCCGGGTGCGGCCGAGGACGGACTTCGGCAGCTTGGCGACCATCGTGTAGTTGGTGTCGCACACGTTGGCCGCGGGGGCCAGGCCGGCCTGGCTGACCAGCTGGTAGGCGTCCAGGGTGTCCAGGCCGAGCAGTTCGCCGCTCCAGCGGACGAGGTCGTGCTGGCTGATCCGGAAGGCGTCCTCCAGGGGCCGGGCCGAGCCGGTGGAGATCAGGTGGTGGTCGCTCTCCAGCCGGGGCCAGGCCGGTCCGCCGCCCTTGATCAGGTCGACCACCACCGTGGTGCGCATCGCGGTCTCGACCGCCGTCCCGCAGACCTCGCCCTCGCCCTGGCGTGCGTGGCCGTCGCCGATGGCGAGCAGCCCGCCGGGCACGTTGACGCCGAAGTAGGCGGTGGTGCCGGCCCGCATCTCGGGGGTGTCGAGGTTGCCGCCGTGCGCGCCGGGGGTGATCGACATCAGGGTCTCGCCGCCGGCCGGGGCGACGCCGACCGTGCCGTGCATCGGGTCCAGCCGGAGTTCGGTGGTGAAGTCGCTGTTGCGGGCCCGGAACCGGCAGACACCGGCCGCGACGTCCAGCTCGTACACCCAGACCCGCTCCTCCAGCGGGGCGTGCAGCATCGCCGTGCTGTGGGTGGCGGTGAGCGCACCGAAGTGCGGGAAGGTGCTGGAGATGCCCCAGTCGCGGGCCGGGGTGATCTCCACGAAATGCACGGCCAGGGTGTCGCCGGGTTCGGCGCCGGCCACCGCGATGGGTCCGGTGACCGGGTTGAGGTACGGGAACTCGCAGACCGCGCTCGGCAGGTCGGCGAAGCCGCGGACCCGGCCGCCGAAGCAGTCCTCGGTGGTCAGTTCGACGATCGTGCCGGGCCGGACGGTCACCAGCGGTTCGCGTCCGCCGAAGGTGTAGGCGTACTGGTCGGGCTCGGGCGAGAGGGAGACGACGTCGGGCAGGCTCACGGGTTCTCCTTGCCGGGGGCGGAAGCGGGGGCGGAAGCGGCGTCGGGTGCGGTGTCGGGCGTGGCGTCGGCGGCCACCGCCGCCAGGTTCGGGCGGCGGCCGGAGAGCAGCAGCCCGGTCAGGACGAGTCCGCCGATCGCCAGCCAGACGAAGCCGAGCCGCTGGGCGGCGATGTCCGCGTTCACGACCACGTACGCGAGGATCGCGAACCCGATCACCGGGGCGATGAGGTGGCGCCACCAGTCGCGGCTGCGGCGGCGGAACACGTAGTGCACCACGACGGACACGTGCAGGACGAGGAAGGTGGTCAGCGCGCCGAAGTTGACCAGGGTGGACAGCAGGGTGATGCCGTCCTCGCGCGAGGCGGTGTAGAGGCCGAGGACCAGCGAGACGCCCGCCGTCAGCAGGGTCGCGTTCACCGGGACGCGGTGGCGCGGGTGGACCTTGGCGAGGAACGCGGGCAGCTGGCGGTCGCGGGCCATCGCGAACAGCAGCCGCGAGGTGGCCGCCTGGGCGACCAGGGAGTTGGCGAAGCCCCAGGCCACGGCGGTCGCGGCGGCGGTGACGGTGGCGAGCCAGCCCCCGGCGGCGACGCGGGCCGCGTCGTAGAAGGCGGTGCCGTCGGGGTCGCCGTCGGCGATCAGCGCGCCCGGGTCCGGGACGAGCAGCGAGGCGATCCAGGTCTGTGCGATGAACAGCGAGCCGGCCAGCACCAGCGCGGCGATCATCGAGCGGCCGATGGCCTTGGTGGAGTCCTGGTTCTCCTCGGAGAGGGTGGAGATGCCGTCGAAGCCGAGGAAGCTCAGCACCGCGATCGACACCGCGCCGAAGACCAGGCTCCAGGAGAAGGTCTGCGAGTTGTAGACCGGCGTGAAGTCGAAGCCGCGGCCCTTGCCGGAGGCCAGCGCGGCCACGCCGAAGGCGATGAACACCACCAGCACCACGAGCTCGCCGATCAGCATCGCCTTGTTGACCTTGGAGGTCATCTCGACGCCGAAGTAGTTGACGGCGGTGTTCAGCAGCACGAAGCCGACCAGCCAGAGCCACACCGGCACCGCCGGGACCAGCGAGTTCATCGCCACGCCGGCGATCAGGTAGAGCAGGCCGGGCACGAGCACGTAGTCCAGCAGGATCATCCAGCCGGACAGGAAGCCGACCGGCGCCGCGATGCCGCGACCGGCGTAGGTGTAGACCGAGCCGGCCATCGGGAAGGCCCGGGACATCTGCGCGTAGGAGAGGGCGGTGAACATCATCGCCACCATCCCGAGCACGTAGGCCAGGGCGACCATGCCGCCCGAGCCCTGGAAGACGCTGCCGAAGATGCCGAAGGGGGCGATCGGCACCATGAAGACCAGGCCGTAGACCAGCAGGTCGGTGAAGCGCAGGGAGCGGCGCAGTTCCTGCTTGTAGCCGTAGCTCTCGATGCCGGCGGGGGAGGGGGGTGCTTCGGGCATGTGGGGGCTCTCTTCCGTGACGACCCGTGCTGGGGCGACCCGAGGTGGTGGGGAGACACTAGAGCCCGCTATTTCCAAATGGAAGGGTTTTGTGGATCGCGTCCGCATACCGAACACCGGATCGCGGTGCCGGAGCGTCCCCGGGCCGGTCCCGGCCCGGTCCCGGCCCGGCCGGCGCCCTACGACAGGACGGTGAACCCGAGCCCCTCCGCCCGCGCCAGGTGCACCCCGTCCCGGGCCGGCCCCAGCGGCGCCCGCGCCCACGCCCGCCGCACCGCCGCGCCGTCCCCGCGCAGCAGCCGCGCCGCCGCCCGCCCCAGCCCGTCGTCCGCGACCAGCTCCCCGTTCACCGCCAGCGCCGCCAGCAGGTGCAGCCCGTCGTACAACCCGACCGCGTAGGCGTCCAGCACCGGCGCGTACGGCCCGAACACCGCCCGGTGCTGCTCCGCCAGCCGCACCCGCCGCTCCTCCGTGAGGGACGCGAACGACGGCATCGAGGCGTACAGCGTGCCGGTGCCGTCCCCGCCGTACGCGAGCAGGCCGTTCTCCTCCAGCGCCCCGGACAGCCGCACCAGCCGGCGGTCCAGGCCGCTGCGGCGCAGCGCCCGCTTGAAGCGCACCAGGTCGGCGCCGATCAGGCTCAGCAGCAGCGCGTCCGCCCGCTCGGCGCGCAGCGCGTCCAGCAGCGGCTCCAGCGCCCGCTCCGCCGTCCCGAACGGCAGGTGCCGCTCCAGCACCACCCGCGCCCCGGCCCGGGCCACCGCCGCCCCGGCCGCCCGGTGCATCGCGTGCGGCCAGATGTAGTCGTTGCCGACCAGCGCCCAGCGGCGCAGCCGGTGCCGTTCGGTGAGCCGCTCCACCGCGCCCGCCAGCTGCCGCGCCGGGTCCGCCCCGGTGCAGAACACGCCCGGCAAGCGGTTGCCGCCCTCGTGCGGCGGCGTGTACACGTACGCGGTCCGCCCGGTGGTCACCGTCTCCACGGCCCGGTGCACATCGCTGGAGTGGCAGCCCGCCACCGCGTCCACCGCCCCGGCGTCCAGCAGCAGCGCCACCTCCCGGGCCACCGCCGCCGGAGTGCCGCCGCCGTCCACCAGCACCAGCTCCAGCGGCAGTCCGCGCACCCCGCCGCCCGCGTTCACCTCGTGCGCGGCCAGCAGCGCTCCGTCCAGGGCCGACGGCCCGGTCAGGCCGAGCGGCCCGGACTGCGGCACGACCAGGCCCACCCGCAGCGCCGGCGCCTCCCGGGGGAGGTACCGCGCGTCGAGCGGCTCCAGCAGCTTCACATCGGCGCTCATCGCTTGCGAGTATCGTCATGGCCAGCCGATCCGGCCAAACGAGGGCGTGGCGCCCGGGACCGGTGACCAGGACCAGCGACGGGGAAAA
Source organism: Kitasatospora sp. NPDC059462 (assembly GCF_042749955.1). Lineage (NCBI taxonomy): Bacteria > Bacillati > Actinomycetota > Actinomycetes > Kitasatosporales > Streptomycetaceae > Kitasatospora > Kitasatospora sp. NPDC059462. The sequence goes on from NZ_JBHYUU010000119.1 coordinate 26,277, forward strand.
GAGACACGGCCATGACACCACCAGCCACCACCCCCGACGCCGTCGCCACCGACCGGCCCCTGCTGATCGAGCTGCTCACCATCGCCCAGCGCCGCCTCGCCCGCGACCTCGCCGGCCGCCTGGAGGCCGAGGGCTGCACCCTCGACCAGTGGCGCGTGATGCGCGCCCTCACCGAGGGCACCGGCCGCTCGATGGGTGAACTCGCCCAGGCCCTGGTCATCCCGCAGGCCAGCCTCAGCCGGATCGTCGACGCCCTCACCGAGGCCGGCTGGGTCTACCGCCGCCAGGACGAGCAGGACCGCCGCCGCATCACCGCGCACCTCTCCCGGCTCGGCCAGGCCCGCCTCGCCCGCCTCGACGCCCTCGCCGCCGCCCACGACGCCGCCGTCCGCACCGCGTGCGGCAGCCACGACCCGGGCCCGCTGCTGCGCCACCTCACCGGCGCGGCCGTCGCGTAGGGCGCGGCGGCCGGGGCGCGTGCGGGCCGGGCCGGGGGCGGCGCACCGCAGTGC
>NZ_JBHYUU010000120.1:0-26619 GCF_042749955.1 Kitasatospora sp. NPDC059462
CCCGCCCACCCCCGGGGGGTGCCGCCGAGCCCACTCGGACGCTTCGGCGCCCGCGACCTCGGTGACGTCGTCGGCCGGCGCCCGGGTGCCTCCGGGTGCCGGGCCGGCCCTGTCGGGGCGCGTTGACGTCACAGGCTTGTCGTGTTCATGAGCATAGGGCCGGTGGTCTGTACCAGGATGCTTGCGGGGGCGGATCCGGGCCTTCTTGGGCGTGCCGGTGCCCGCGCCCTTGACGAGGTCCAGGAGTGCGGCTTCCGCGGCCCGGACGCCGGGGCCGGACATCGGGGTTCCGTCCGGCGGACGGGGGCCTCGTCGGGCCCGGCGGCGTTCAGGCCCTGCCAGGTCAGGGTGGTCCGGACTTCGCTCCGCCCGGCCCCGGCCGGGCCGGCGGCCGCGGTGCCGAGGGCCCGCCCGCGTCGCTCCGGTGGATCCGCCCGGCGCCGGCCCCCGGCATCGATCCGTCGACGCCCCGTGCGAACGCCGTCCGGGCATGCCGACGCCGGCCGCAGGGGCGGCGGCCGATCTTCCGGTCGCGTACCGGGCCAGGTCGGTGCGGCCCGGCGCCTCGACGGTGACCGCTCCGGGCAGGGCGCCGGCCGCCGGGCGCGGCGGCATGCTTCACCCCGTCAAGCCTTGGCGCGATTCGAGCGCGCCACAGGCGCCGACGCGCGAATGCCCCGGGTGGCGCGCGGCGATCGCGGACTGTGTATAAGGTGAGGCTCACCTAATGCGATGCGGGAGTGTCGATGAGTTTCTCGGGTCAGCCGCCGGCTGTCAACAGGTTCGCCGAGACGCCCGCTGTCGCCGCGCCGGCCGCTGCCGCGGGCGCCGCCGTGTCCGCCGCGCCGCCTCCCGTGAACCCGCTGGACGCCGACTACCGGTGGCTGCTGGACCTCTGCCCGGTGCTCCGGGTGCGGCTGCTCGCGGCGGACGAGCCCGCCCCCGCCCGGGCGCAGGGCTGGTACTCCGCCACCGAACTGGCCGGGGACCCGGAGGCGCTGGCGCGGGCGCTGGCCGGCGAGGCCGCGCGGATCGCCCCGCTCGCCGCCGTGCACGGCACCGCCCCGCGCCCGCACGTGGCCGCCTCCCGGCTGCTGCACCACTACCTCTGGTCGGTCTGCGTGCTGATCGCCGGGCCGTGGTGGCGGGCCCGGCGGGTGCCCTCGATCGACGGCGCCGACCTGTGGCTGCACGCTCCCACCGGTGACCTCGCGCTCCGTCCGGGCGCCTGTGTCACCCGCCCCGGCGAGGACGAGCTGCGGGCCGAACTGCGCGCCGCCGTCGTCGCCCACGTCGAACCGCTGGTCACCGCCTTCGCCGCGCCCACCCGGCGCGGCACCCGCGCGCTGTGGGGCATGGTCACCGACGACCTCGCCGCGGCGATCTGGTACCTCGGCAAGCAGCTCGACGCCCGCGCCCCGGCCCCCGGCACCGGCCGGGAGGCCGCCGCGGTCGAGGCCGCCGGCGCCGTCCTGCCCGGGCGCACCGACCCGCTCCCCGGGGCGGCCGGCTTCCGGCGGCTGCGCGGCGAGGACGGCCGCACCCACCACACCCGGACCCGCCTCGGCTGCTGCCTGTACTACGCCGTCGAACCCGCCCGGGCCTGTCTCACCTGTCCGCGCACCGGGGACGAGGAGCGGCTGCGCAGGCTCTGACGGGCCCTCCGGCCGGGCGGGGAGGCGGCGGGGCGGCCGGGCGTGTGCCGGGGAGGCCGGAGTGCGGCGGGGCCCGGCGGGTAGGCTCGGCGCCCGTGATCGACTCCACCACCCATGTCCGGGTCGCGCGCCCCAGCCGGGACCTCGCCGCGGCCGAGCGCTTCTACGCCGACGGTCTCGGCCTCGCCGTCCTGTGGCGCGGCACCGCGCACGCCCCCGGCGAGCACGACCTGCTGATGGTCGGCCCCTCCGGCGGCGGCTGGCACTTCGAGCTCACCCGCGACCCGGACCACCCGGTCGAGCCGTCGCCCACCGTCGACGACCTCTTCGTCGTCTACCTCGGCGCGCCCGCCGACGAGGCCCTGGTGCGCCGCCTGGAGGAGGCCGGGGGCACCCGGGTGCCCGCCCACAACCCGTACTGGGACGAGCACGGCGTCACGGTGGCCGACCCGGACGGCTACCGGCTGGTGCTCTGCGCCCGCACCTGGAGCTCCTGACCGCGCGCTCCCGGCCGGGGTGCTCCCGGCCGCGCGCAGGGCCCTTGAGCAGCGCGCCGGCGCACCGCACGCACCGTCACTGCGGTGCGTGCCGTTCGTGCCGCTCGCGCTGCTCACGGACCCCCGGGCGCCGGAGCCCGGTCGTGCCTGACGACGGGTCAGAGCAGGATGTCGGCCAGCCGCTTGAGGTCGTCGCGGACCGACTCCCGCTCCTCGTCGGAGAGTTCTTCCGCGACGGCCCCGGCCCGCCGGGTGAACGCCTCGGCGCTCGCGCCGTCCGCGAGGCGGTGCGCCAGGTCGGCGCGCAGGGCCAGGATGCGGAACAGCAGCACCGGCGCCGGCGGGCCGTCCGGCAGCGAGAGCGCGCGGTCCAGCACCCGGGCGGCCGCGGCCGGGTCCTCCTTGGAGTCGGCGAACAGGGCCGCGTGGTGCAGCGCCTTGGCGAACGGCTCCTCGGGGGAAGGGCGGTGGCGCTGGTCGGCACGGATCGGCTGGCCGATCCGCAGGCAGTTGCCGCCGGGGTCGGTCACCAGGAACTGCCGTACGCCGTGCGAGGTGTCGCCGACCGGGCCGATCCGCGGCAGCCCGCGGGTCGGCACCCGCCCGTAGGCGGACCGCAGGCCCTCCTGGAACGCGGCGTGCAGGGCGTCCACGTCGTCCGTACGCACCAGGCAGGTGCTGTAGGAGGCGCCGGGGTCGTACTGCTTCATGCCGAAGAAGTGCAGTTGGATGGCGCCGCGCTGGACGACGGCGTAGGGATTGGGGCTCTTCTGATGGAGGGTCACCTCGAAGCCGAGCGCGGTGTAGAACTCGAGCACTGGTGGGAGGGCCTGACAGGGCAGGATCGGGACCGTCGATTCGACCATGCCCGCTGACTTTACCCCTGGTTGACCGCGAATCGGACGCTTCCGGTCAGATGTCGACCCCGGGAACGCGGCGGCCGTGGGCGAGGAGCAGGAGTTCCTGGGCCGGCCGGGCGACGGTCCGGGGGCCGCCCGCGTACGACCAGTCGAGATCGGTGGCGCGCAGGGCGGCACCGTCCAGGCGGGCCCCGAAGAACCGCAGGGTGCGCGGGGTGATGCCGTCGAGCAGCATCCGCAGCCGCTCGGGCGGCACCTGGCGGCCGAGGCCGAGGGCGACGGTGATGTCCAGGCCGTGCACGACGTCGTGCCCCAGCGCGGCGGTGAGGCCGCCGACCGGCGGCATCCACGGATGGTCGGCGTTGTCCCGCATCGCGGAGGCGAGTTGGGCCCCGGTGAGCCCGGCGGCATCGCGGCGGGCGAAGCGGTCGGTCATCCGGTGCAGGCTGCCGCGCGAGCGGACCAGCTCGACGGCGATCCGCGGGAGCCGGTGGCGGAAGCCCATGCTCAGGTGCGCGGCCACCTCGCGTGCTCGCCAACCCGCGCACAGCGAGGGCGAGTTCCACTGCTCGAAGGACAGCGTGTCCAGGACGTCGGCGAGTTCGCGGCGCTCGGCGGCGATCGCGGCGCGCAACTCGGCGGTGTGGTACGGGCGGGAGTCGTTCTGCATGATCACCAGGCTGCGGGACGAAGCGGCCAGAAGTCCAAGAGCTGGTTCTTCTGGTCCCTAGAATCACCGGTTATGGAGCTTCGGCAGTTGCAGTACCTGGTGGCGGTGGTCGAGGAGGGCGGATTCACCCGGGCGGCCGAGCGCCTGCACCTCGCGCAACCCGGGATCAGCGCGCAGATCCGACGGCTGGAGCGCGAGTTGGGCCAGCGACTGCTCGACCGCACCGGACGCACGGTCACCCCGACCGAGGCGGGGGAGGCCGTCCTGCCGTACGCCCGGGCGGCGCTCGCGGCCGTCGAGGGCGCGCGGCAGACCGCGCAGGCCCACGCCGGGCTGCTGACGGGACAGGTCGCGGTCGGCATGGTGGCGGGCGTCGCGGGCGGCCCCGTGCCCGCCGGGACGCCCGACCTCGCCGCACTGCTCGCCGACTTCCACACCGAGCACCCCGGCGTGGAGATCTCGCTGCGCGAATCGACCTCGGAACGCATGCTCACCGCCGTGCGGCGCGGCGAACTCGACCTCGCGCTGGTCGGCCTGGAGACCGCCGGAGCGCCGCCCGGCCTCGCCCTCCACCTGGTCGTCGACCTGCCGCTGGTCGCCGCGATCGCCCCGGGCCACCCGCTCGCCGCCGACCCCGGACCGCTCCCGGTCGCGGCCCTCGCCGGCCACCCGCTGATCGGACTGCCGCCCGGCACCGGCCTGCGCGGCGCGCTCGAACAGGCCTGCGCCGAGGCGGGCGTCCGGCCGCGCGTCGCCTTCGAGGCCTCCACCCCGGCGCTGCTCGCCCGGCTCGCCGCCCGCGGCCTCGGCGTCGCCGTCCTGCCGCGGCCGGCCCCGGACGGCGCCCCCGGTCTGCGTCTGCGCCGGCTGACCGGCCCCGAACCGCGGGGCCGGGTCGCCCTGGTCTGGCCCGCCGCGGGCCCGGCCCGGCCCGCCGCCCGCGCCCTGCTCGCCCGGCTGCGGGCGGCCGTCGACGCGGCCGGGCCGCTCACGCCGTCAGACGCTTGACCATCACCCGCTCCGGTCCGCCGGAGCCGTGCGCGTCGACGAACCCGTGCCGCCGGTACAGCGCGACGGCGGCCGTGTTGCCCGGCAGCACCCCGAGCCGCAACCACGCGCTGCCCCGGCGCCGCGCCCACCCCTCGACGGCGCCCAGCAGCCCGTCCCCGACCCCGCGCCCCCGGGCCCGCGGCCCCACCCACACCGACCGCAGCTCGCTCACCGCGCCCGCGTCAGGACCGGCTCCCGGAACCCCGCCCGCGAGCCCGGCCGGCCGCCCGTCCGCGCCGACGGCCACCACGTGCAGGGCGTCCGTCCGCGCGAACCGGGCCCGCCACTCCTGCTCGCCCCCCGCGGACCAGTCCGCCGGCCGCGCCGTGAACGCGTACGGCGCGTCCGCCAGTGCCGCGAGCCGCGCGTCCCGCCACAGCGGCCAGTCGGCCGGATCGGCAGGCGTCAGGACGCGGAGCACGAACCCCGCGCCGCCGGTCCCCTGCGGCGTCCCGCGCATCCCGTGCCCGTCGATCTCCATCGCCCCCCGGCGGCGCACACGTCCGAGCCCCGGGCCGCCCCCGTGGTCGCGTTCCACCGCACCTCCCATTCTGCGGCGGCCGCCACGCTTCGCGGGAGGGCGGCGCGGCTTCGCGGTGGACGCCCGGGTGCGGGCGTCCGCCTGACGGGCCGACGGGGACTGTCGGTGGTGCGTGCAAGGATCACCGGCATGACGGAGCAGACGTTCGACTGGCGGTCCTTCCTCGTGCGCTGGAGCGAGGAGTGGGCGGGGGCGTGCCCCGGCCCGGAGGAGCTCCGGGCCGGGGACGAGGAGGCCTGGCGGGCGCGCTGGCTGGGGTTCGACGGGGCTCCGGCCGACCGCCTCGCGGCGGCGGAGACGGAGCTCGGGTGCGCGCTGCCGCCGTCCTACCGGGAGTTCCTCGCGGTGAGCGACGGGTGGCGGCACGCCGGGGGCTTCGTGTACCGGCTGGCCGGGACGGACGGTGCGCGGTGGCACCGGGACGCCTACGGGCTCAGCGAGTACGACGACGAGGACGGGACGCAGGGCATGTGGGAGCGGGCCCTGCAGCTGGACGTCGAGTCCGACGCGACGCTCGTCCTGCTCGACCCGGGCGACGTCGACACCGACGGGGAGTGGGCGGTGTACTGCCACGCCTCGTGGCGGGCCGCGCCGCCGGAGCGCCACCCGTCCTTCAAGGCGTTCATGCTGGCCATGCACCAGGAGTTCCACCGGCTCGCCGCCGACCGGCCCGTGGTGCCGTTCGTCAACGCCACCACCCGTGCGCTGGACGCGCGGGTCGAGGCCGCCCGGCTGGACGCCCTGGCGGGCGCGCACGAACGGGCGCAGGCCGCGCTGACCGAGGCCGTCGCGTTCGGGCGGCCGCGTGCGGCCGGCATGCTCGACCAGCTGCGCCGGTTCGAACGGCACTGGCCCGAGCCGACGTTCGGGGAGCTGCCGGGCGATCCCGGCTACCTCGGGGAGGTGGTGCCGGTGCTCGCGGCCCACCACGTGCGGAACGGGCACGACGCCGCGGTGTGGGGCTACAAGCTGCGGGTGGACGCCGGGGACCTGCGGACCGCGGCCGACGAGGTGCTCCGGCAGGTGCGCGGGCGCGCGTACCACTACCGGGCGGCCGGTCCGTTCGGCGAGGCCGTCGACCGGGCGCGGGAGCAGGCGCGCTGGGGTGCCACGGACGCCGCCTGGCGGATGCTGCGCGCCGCGCTGCCGCAGTGGACGCCGGTGGGGCCGGACCACCTCGCGCCCGTCGGGCTGCTCGCGGACACCCTGCTCGGGCCGCTGATCACGGCGGAGCGCGGGCGGGAGCTGCTGGCCACGCCGCGCGGCCTGCCCGGCGGAGCGGCGGGGGAGCCGGCGCGGGAGGAGCCGGGGGCCGGGGGCGACGGGCTCGCCTGGCTCGCCCTGGAGCCGCGCTCGGGCCGGCCCGAGCCGTACCGCTTCGTGCTGGTGGAAGGGGTGGCGCCGGACGCGCTGCCGGCCGTCCTCGCCGGGGAGGGGGCGGTGCTGGACGCGCCCGCGACCCGCTGGGAGGCCGACAGGGAGCGGTTCCGGGACGGGGCGCTCTTCTCCTCCGGGGGCCCGGCGGCCGCCCTCGTCGGCCACGCGGGCGGGGACGGCGGGGGCGGCTGGAGCTTCGCCTTCGAGGCGCGGACGTGGCCGGGGACGGCGGAGCAGCGCATCGCCACCCCGGCCGTGACGGCGTCCGGGCGGACGGGCGGGCGGGCCCTCGCCGTGTCCGTCGCGCCGGAGGAGGGCTTCTTCCACCTGTCGGTGGCCGAGGCCGGGCAGGAGCGGTACGGGTTCACGGTGCACGGCCCGGAGCTCGGCCGCAGCGGGGCGGCGCCGGTCCCGCCCGCGCTGGACCCGGACGGCCACTTCGGCCCGCACGCCCACGGCCGGCAGGGCGAGCACGGCCTGCTGACCGCGCTCGCCGCCGAGTTCGGGGTGGCGCTGCCCCGGTTCGCGCTCACCGAGGGGCGGCTGCACGCCTTCGCGGACCCCTCGTGGACGCCGACCCGGCTGCCGGGCGAGGCCTATTCGGAGGCGAGGATCGTGCTCACGGAGCCCCACCCGACGTCGGACAGCGCCCGGGAGGCACTCTCGGCGCTGCGGTCACGAACCGCCGGGGTCGTGCCGGGCGTCCCGGGGACGGCGGGGGTGCCGGACGGCCCGCCGGGGCGGCCGCCGGAGGCGCCGTGAGCACCGTCGGCTCGGGCAGGTCCGGCAGGTTCGGAGGGTCCGGCAGGTTCGGCGGGCTGTCCGGCGGGGCCGGTGGGGTCGGTGCGGTCGGGCCCGTCGGCTCCGGTGGAGTCCGGGTGGCGCCGCCGCTCCTCCCACTCCTCACGGAGCATGCCGAACAGCAGGCGGTCGTAGCGGACGCCGGCCACCAGCACGGCGGCCCGCCGGCGGCCCTCCTCGCGGAAGCCGAGCCGGGTGAACGCGCGGGCGGCGCGGGCGTTGCCGCTCCAGGTGTCCAGCTCCACGCGGTGCAGCGGGAACGCGCCGAACAGGTGGTCCACCAGCAGGCCGAGGGCCTCGGTGCCGTAGCCGCGGTCCCAGAACCTCCGCTCGCCGATGGCGACCCCGACCTCGGCGACGCCCTCGTACGGGTCGAAGCCCCGGTAGTCGACCAGCCCGATCGGACGCCCGCCGGCGGTCTCCTCGACGGTCAGCATCGCGGCCTCGCGCGGGTCGAGGCGCAGGATCCGCTCGAACCGCTCCGCCAGCGCCTCGGCGGTGACCGGCCCGAAGCGGGGATCCCCGGCCGCCGCCAGCCGGACGACCTCGGGGTCGTTGCGCCAGCGGAGCTGGTGCTCCGCGTCCCCGGCACGCAGGGCGCGAAGTCGTACTGTCCTACCTTCGATCATGAACGGATGGTAAGCCGGACGGCCCTCGGCCGGTGTGGTGACGGCGGATCCCGCTCAGCGATCTCAGCGATCTCGGCGGTCGGCGTGGTCGTGGCGGTCCTGGGGGCAACGATGCCGCCGCCGCCGTCCGCGCCGCGTCGCCGGAGCAGGGGCCCGCACCTCCGGCCCGGACCGTGGTCCCCTCAGCCGTCGGCCGCCGGCGGTCCGTCGCCGTCCTCCCGGTGCTCCCTGCGCTGACGGAGCAGCCGGTCGTACTCGGTGTGCACCCGGCGGTCCATCGCCAGGGCGAACTGGGCGTCGGTGACCGTCCGGGCGAGGGGCCGGATCCGCAGGACCTGCTCGGTCAGCCGGGCGGCCTCGCCGGGCGGCAGCGGGCCGTCGGCGGCGAGCGCGCCGAGGACGTGCTCGCGGGCCAGCGAGGTGAAGATCTCGGCGATCGCCGTCACGTGCTCCAGGGTCTGCCGGCTCGCCTCCAGTACCACCGAGAGCGGCACGCCCTCCGCGACCAGGGCCGTGGTGGCGTCCATCAGCCGCCGGCTGACGTGGGTGATGCCGTCCTCCTCGACCGTGATGAAGCCCTGCGCGAGGGACTCGGCGGTGTTCTCCTCGGTGAGCTCGTCGCCGAGGGCCGCCTTCAGGTCGTCCCAGCCGAGGTGGACCGGCGTCTCGTCGGACCACGGTGCGACGATCGCCGCCTCCAGACCGATCAGCTCGGCGACGTCCCGCCCGCTCTCGCCGGCGCCGATGAGCTCGGCGATGCCGCCCAGGGTGTGGCCGCGCTCCAGCAGTTCGGCGATCATCCGCAGCCGCGCGAGGTGGGCCTCGCCGTACCAGGCGATCCGGCCCTCCTTGCGGGGCGGCTGGAGCAGCTTGCGCTCACGGTAGAAACGCAGGGTGCGGGTGGTGATCCCGGCCGCTTCGGCCAGTTCCTCCACCCGGAACTCGCGTGGTCTGTCCTCGCCGGCGGTTTCTCCCTTGTCCACGGCGCTCAGCATAGGACCGGAGGAGAGGTCCTCCGATCGGGTCGGTCGGGCTTCTTCCCACGACTGTCAGCAAGGGCTACCCTGCCAACCGTGCCAGTGATTGCTGGCGCGGTTGGCGTGATCCGCGCCGCGCCGGGCAACGGCGACGCGCACCCCACGGCCCCCCACCTCCAGGAGGACGCCGCATGGCATCCAGCAGCAAGCGCCCCCGCCCCCGTGCGTCCGACGCGGACACCGCCGTCGCCGACACCCCCGCCGCCGCGACCGCCCCCGACCCGGCCGCGTCCACGGGCGGGCGGACCGGCGTGGCGGAGCCCGCCGAGGAGCAGCCCGTCCCGCACGTGCGGGTCGCCGTCATCGGCTCCGGCTTCGGCGGCCTCGGCGCGGGCGTCCGGCTGCGCCGTGCCGGCATCACCGACTTCGTCATCCTGGAGCGCGCCGACTCGGTCGGCGGCACCTGGCGCGACAACAGCTACCCCGGCTGCGCCTGCGACGTCCCCTCGCACCTCTACTCCTTCTCCTTCGCCCCCAACCCGGACTGGCCGCGCAGCTTCTCCGGCCAGCCGGACATCCGCGCCTACCTGGAGAAGGTCACCGACGTCTTCGGTCTCCGCCCCCACCTGCGGCTCGGCACCGAGGTCACCGAGGCCCGCTGGGACGTCGCGCGGACCCACTGGCGGATCACCACCACCGCCGGCCGCTGGACCGCCGACGCCGTCGTCTCCGCCGCCGGCCCGCTCGCCGACCCGCAGATCCCCGACCTGCCCGGCCTGGACACCTTCCCCGGCACGGTGTTCCACTCCTCCCGCTGGGACCACGACTTCGACCTCACGGGCAAGCGGGTCGCGATGGTCGGCACCGGCGCCTCCGCGGCCCAGATCATTCCGGCCATCCAGCCGACGGTGGGGAGGCTGACGGTCTTCCAGCGCACCCCTGCCTGGGTCCTGCCGCGCCGCGACCGGGCGGTCACCGAGCTGGAGAAGTGGCTGCACGGCCGGTTCCCGCTCACCGCCAAGATTCGCCGCGGCGCCCTGTTCGCGCTGCGCGAGCTCCAGGTGGACGCCTTCGTGCGGCGGCCCGGCCTGCTCAGGGCGGTCCAGCGGCTCGCCGAGCGGCACCTCGCGGAGGGCGTCGCCGACCCGGCCCTGCGCGCCCGGCTCACGCCCGACTACCGGATCGGCTGCAAGCGCATCCTGCTCAGCAACACCTACTACCCGGCGCTCGCCGCCGCCAACACGGAGGTGGTGCCCGGCGGTCTGCGCGAGGTGCGCGGCTCGACGCTGGTCGGCGCCGACGGCAGCGAGCACGAGGCGGACGCGATCGTCTTCGGCACCGGCTTCCACGTCACCGACATGCCCATGGGCTCCAGGGTGTTCGGCGTCAACGGCACCAGCTTCGCCGAGGAGTGGAAGGAGGGCATGGAGGCGCTGCGCGGCTCCACCGTGCACGGCTTCCCGAACTTCTTCTTCGTCATCGGCCCCAACACCGGCCTCGGCAACAGCTCGATGATCCTGATGATCGAGTCCCAGCTCAACTACATGATCGACGCGTTGACCACGCTGGACGAGATCGGCGCGAGCGCCATGCAGCCCACCGCCCGGGCGCAGCGCCGCTGGAACCTCGAACTCCAGCACCGGATGGACCGCACCGTCTGGACCAACGGCGGCTGCCGCAGCTGGTACCTGGACAGGAGCGGCAAGAACACCGTGCTCTGGCCGGGATCGACCACCTCCTTCCGCCGGGCCACCCGTAAGGTCGACCTCGGCGAATACGAACTGATTCTTCGTCAGGAGGGCCGACCGGGCCTTCCGGCGACCACCGCCGAGACCGGGGAGGTCCTGGTATGAGCCGCTCGTCGATCCCCGCCGACTGTCTGCCGCCCGTTCCCGCCGAGGAGTTGGCCGTGCTGTCGGCCGACGGGACCAGGCTGCACGTCGAGGTGCACGGGCAGCCCGGTGCCCCGACGGTCGTGCTCGCGCACGGCTGGACCTGTTCCACCGCCTTCTGGGCGCCGGTGATCCACCAGCTCGCGGACCGCTACCGGGTGGTGGCCTACGACCAGCGCGGCCACGGGCGCAGCGAGGTCCCGCCGAGCCGTGTGCGCTACTCCACCCGGGCGCTGGGCGAGGACCTCGCGGCGGTGCTCACCCGGGTCGTTCCGCCGGGGGAGCGGGCCGTGCTGGCCGGCCACAGCATGGGCGGGATGACCATCATGGCGGGCGCCGCCCGGGCCGAGGTCGCCGAGCGCACGGCGGCGGCGGTCCTGGTCTCCACCGGACCGTTCGACCTGGTCCGGGAGTTGAACGTGGTGCCGCGGGCGGTGCACTCCGGCGTGCGGTTCCTCCTGCACCGGGAGCTCATGCGCTCCCGGCTGCCGCTGGGGCCGGTCAATCCGCTCACCCGGGCCGGACTCGGCTACGCGATCATGGGGACGAGCGCCACCGCCGCCCGCACCGAGGTGGCGGTCCGGATGGTGCACGCCTGCCCGACCGCCGTGCGGGCCAACTGGGCCCGGGTGCTGGGCCGGCTGGACGTCCGCGCCGGGCTGGCCCGGCTCGCCGTGCCGACCTCGGTGGTGGTCGGCGCCGAGGACCGGCTCACCCCGCCGGTGCACGCGCACCGGATCGTCGCGGCGCTGGCCGATCCGCAGGGGCTGCTCCTGCTGCCGGGGGTCGGCCACATGGCGCCGATCGAGCGGCCGGCCGAGGTCGCCGCCGAGATCGACCGGATGGCGACCGCCCATCTCCCGGGCGGCCTCGCCGCCGACGCCACGACCGGCACCGATGCCCCGTCCGCCACCGACGCCACGACCGGCACCGACCCCGAGAGGACCGCCGTCGCATGACCGCCACCCCGCCGCTCTCCGCCCAGGTCGTCGTCGTCACCGGAGCCGCGCGCGGCGTCGGCGCCTCGCTGGCCCGCGCCCTCGCCCGCCGCGGCGCCAAGGTCGCGCTCCTCGGCCTGGAACCGGAGGAACTCAAGGCCGTGGCCGCCCAGTGCGGCCCGGACGCCACCGCCTGGGAGGCCGACGTCACCGACGTCGAGGCGCTCACCGCGCTCGCCGGGCGGATCAAGGAGCACTACGGCCGGGTCGACACCGTCGTCGCCAACGCGGGCATCGCGATCGGCGGCCCGCTGCTGCAGAACGACCACCGGGCGTTCAGCCGGGTGATCGAGGTCAACCTGCTGGGCAGCGTGGCGACCGCCCGGGCGTTCCTCCCGGTCCTCGCCGAGAGCCGCGGCTACCTGCTGCAGATCGCCTCGCTGGCCGCGCTCACCCCGGCGCCGCTGATGAGCGCCTACTGCGCGAGCAAGTCCGGGGTCGAGGCGTTCGCCCACGCGATCCGCGCCGAGGTCGCCCACGAGGGCGTCAAGGTCGGTGTGGGCTACCTGAGCTGGACCGACACCGACATGGTGCGCGGGGCCGACGAGGACGCGGTGCTCAAGCAGATGCGCTCCCGGCTGCCCTGGCCGGCGAACAAGACGTACCCGCTGGAACCGGCCGTGGACCGCCTGGTCGCCGGGATCGCCCGGCGCTCCGCCCACGTCTACGCCCAGGCCTGGCTGCGCGGCATGCAGCCGGTCCGCTGGGTCCTGCCGTCGCTGATCGCCGTGGTCGGTTCCCGGGACGTGGCCCGCCTCGCACCGCAACTCGCCGCCACCGCCGCCACCCGCCTCCGTGCGGTCGGTGCCGGGGGAGCCGCCGACACGGCTGCCCGCTCGGGGCGGCCCTGACGGGTGGCGGATGCCGCAATCCGTCGGCAGCCTTCCCGGGGCGACTCCTGGTCGCCTTGGGGGGAATGGTTGACACGGCTGCCCGCTCCGGGCAGTGCTGACGGGTGGCGGCCGGCTGCTGCGTCCTCACCCGTCGTCCGTCTCCTCGGACGGTCTCCCGTCGTGGTCGGCTTTCGGGGTGCGGCCCGCCTCGCACCGCAACTCGCCGCCACCGCCGCCACCCGCCTTCGTGCGGTCGGTGCCGGGGGAGCCGCCGACACGGCCGCCCGTTCGGGGCGGCCCTGACGGCCGGCGGATGCCGCAATCCGTCGGCGGCCTTCCGGGCCAACTCCCGTTCGCTGCGGGGGAACCGTTGACACGGCTGCCCGCTCCGGGCAGCACGGACGGGTTGCGGCCGGCGGGTGTCGCGACCCCGCCGGCCGTTGCGTCCTCAGCTGTCGTCCGTCTCCTCGGACGGCCTCCCGCCGTGGTCGGCTTTCGGGGTGTGGTCCGTTTCGCGTCGCTGCTCGTCGCGAGCTGGCTTCGTGCCGTCTGCCGCTGGGACGGCTGCCCGTTCGGGGCGGCGCCGACAAGTGGTGGCGGGGGGGCGTCGCGACCCCCGCCGGCCACCGGCCACCGCGTCCTCAGCCGTCGTCCGCCTCCCGGGCGAACCCCTTGAAGACGTCGTAGGCCGCCTGCGCGAAGTTCTCCCACCGGGTCGGGCCGGCGTTGCAGAGGGCGGCCACGGCGGTGGCGGTCTGCGGGCAGAATGCGATGAGCGCCGTGCAGCCGCGCGTGCCGCCGGAGTGGAAGAGCAGGTCGCGGCCGTCCTCGGTGCGCCGGTGGTTCCAGACCAGGCCGAGCTGGTCGCCCGAGCGCGGCAGCCTCAGCCGCGGCCGCTGCACCTCCCGCAGGGCGTCGCGCAGCGCGTCCCCGGCGGGGGCTCCGTCCGGCCGCAGATGGGCCCGCAGGTACCGCAGCAGGTCGGCGCCGCCGGCCCGGACGGCGCCCGCCCCCGGCAGGCCGGGGATGCGCCACGGTGGCAGCGGACGTCCGTGCCGGTGGCCGATCGCCCGGTGGGGCGGGTCGGGCGCGCAGGTGGTGGCCCGCAATCCGAGGGGTCGGCAGACCCGCTCGGCGAGCAGCTCCGGGTAGCCGGCGCCGCCGCCCGCCTCGGTGAGCAGCCGGCCGAGCAGCCCGACCCCGAAGTTGGAGTAGCCGAACCGCTCCCCGGGCCGGTGGCGCACGGTGGTCCGGGCGAGGCCCGCCCGCAGCTGCCGATCGCCGTAGGCGGCGTACGGGTTGCTGTTCCAGGCGGCGACGGCGCTGGCCACCAGTCCCGGCGGCAGCCTCGGCAGCCCGGAGGTGTGGGTGGCCAGGTGGAGCAGCCGGATCGGCCCGCCGCGCCGGACCTCGGGGGGCCGCCAGCCGGCCGGCAGGTGGCGTTCCACCGGGTCGTCGAGGGCGACGTCGCCGCGTGCGGCGAGTTCGGCGAGCAGCAGGGCGGTGAACGTCTTGCTGATGGAGCCGAGTTCGAAGACGGTGTCGGGCGTGCAGGGCTCGCCGGAGGTGTGGTCGACCCGCCCGGCGCACCGCACCGCCTGCCGTTCGCCCCGCGCCACGGCGAGCGTGACGGCGCTGGCGCCCGGTCCGGCGGCGCGGACCAGGCCGGCCAACTCCCTTTCCCCCCAGGGCCCGTCGTCCAACCGCGCGGGTTCTTCGAGGGTGATCACCTAGTTCTCCGGCGGCGTGCCGGGCGCCACCGCCGCCGGTACGCCCGCGGCCGCCCCGGTGGTGCCGCCGAGCGCGCGGGCCAGGGTGGTGGTGGCGGCGACCACGGCCACCACGGCGGTGTGCCCGTGGTCGGTGAGCAGTTGGGCCGGGTCCCCCTCCGTCGCCGTGTTGGCGTCCTTCGGCAGGAGCCCGTCGGGCAGTTGGGCGGAGGCCAGTGCGGCCCAGCCCGTCGTGCCCTGGTCGAGCTCGCCGATGCAGGCCGCGACGATGAGCAACTCGCCCACGAGGTCCCAGTGGCCGACCT
Organism: Kitasatospora sp. NPDC059462; assembly: GCF_042749955.1. Classification (NCBI taxonomy): domain Bacteria; kingdom Bacillati; phylum Actinomycetota; class Actinomycetes; order Kitasatosporales; family Streptomycetaceae; genus Kitasatospora; species Kitasatospora sp. NPDC059462. Next base: position 14,816 of record NZ_JBHYUU010000120.1, read on the forward strand.
CCTGCCACACGTCGAGCCAGGCCGGCAGCCAGTCCCGCAGGTACCCGCAGATGTGCGCGGGCAGGCACTCGGGGCGGGCGCCCCAGTCGGTGAGGTGGAAGACGGAGTGGGTGACGTAGTAGGCGGTGAGCCAGTCGATGATCCACGGCTCGGGCGTGGCGCCCAGCCAGGTGGCGGCGGCCAGTTCGTCCCAGTCCTCCAGCTGGTCCAGGCCGATCACGCGCCGGGCGTTGGCCGAGGCCAGGCGGCGGCTGGGGAGCTGTTCGGCGGCCCGCACGGAGTGCAGCCGGTTCAGCGTCGCCAGCTGTTCCTCCAGGGCCCGGTGGCGGAAGCCGGCCCGCGCGAAGTGGACGTAGACCTCCAGCGGGTCGGTCATCAGCGGGTAGCGCAGCTGCCGGTCGTAGAGCAGGTCCCCCTCGCGCAGTTCGGCCCAGGCGAGGTCGATGATCTGGCGGGCGATCCGCGTGTCGTCGGCGCCGGCGACCCCCTCGCGCAGCAGCAGGCCGGTGGCCAGGGCGACTTCGCCGAGCGGCTTGTAGATCTCGTTGGGGTTGGCGAGGTCGGTGGTGACGTCCTCCTGGAAGCCGCCGAGGCCGTTGGCGTAGAAGGAGTGCAGCCAGCGCAGCGATCTCGATCCGACCTGCTGGGCGACGCCGATGATCTGACTGTCCGTCATGCCGCTGCTCCGTCCGGGGAGTCGCCGTCCTGGCCGCGGTCCGGCGGTCCGGCGGTCCGGCCGGGCGCCCCGGCGGACGGCGTCGGGGTCGCGGTGGGGGAGGCCGTGGAGGCCGTGGTGCCGGGGCCCGCCAGGCCTTCGGTGATGGCGAGTTCGAGCCACATGCGGGTGCTGCCGTCGCCGACCGCGCGGATCCGGTCCAGGACGGGGCCGAGGTCCAGGTGCGCCGCCGCGCCGTCCGCCTCGGTCCAGGCCAGCCAGCGGGCGAGCCGGGCGGCGGTGCGGTAGTCGCGGCGGAGCATGGAGCGCACGACGCCGCGGGCCAGCGTCAGCGAGTGGCGGCGGGCGAGTTCGTGCACGGGGCCGTCGAGGCGGGGCAGGGCGAGGGCGGAGAGCCGGGCCATGTCCACGGACCACCGAGGCCAGTCGCCCGGCGTCGGTTCCGGGGGGCGGAGCGGGTCGGGGCCCGGGACCGGGCCGGGGCGGCCCGCCAGCGCGACGAGCTGCGCAGTGGTCCGGTCCCGCCAGGCGTTGGCGAGCGCGGCGCCCGTCGCGTCCGGGCCCGCCGCGGCGGCGTTGCCGGGCGCGGGGGAGGCCCCGCCCATCGGGAAGGTTTCGAGGGCCTCGGCCGCGGCGTCGGCGGTCGGGCCGTCCAGGGGCAGCCCGGCGAGCAACTGGGCGGCGAAGAGGTCGGGCCCCAGGACCCGCACCGCGGCCGACTCTGCTCGGGACAGCGGGCCTTCGGCGGGGAGGGGGCCCTCGGGCGCCGCGTGGGCGGGCCCGGCGGCGCCCGGGGCGGACCGGCGGGTGGGCGCGGCCGGGTCCCCGGCGCCGCGGAGGGCGTCGAGGACCCGGCCCGCCACTCGCTCGACGGCCGCCGCGTACTCGTCGCGGAGTGTGGTGTCGGCGAACGGCATGGAGTGGGATTCTCCTGTCTGGAGCGTGCTCAGGACCTCCGGGACCGGCCGGCGGCCCGGCCGGTGTGCGACCGGGTCGACCGGGTCCAGGGGTCTACCGGGTCTTCTCCTTGGGCTGCTTCTGCGGAGAGAGCAGGAGGAGTCCGAGCAGCAGGAGCAGGCCTGCGGCTTCGGGCTGGTACGTGGGCGCGTCGCTGACGGCCGCCTCGTCCTCCGTGATCAACGTACCGAGGGTGTCGATCTCGGCCTGGGTGGCGAGCGGAGCCCGCGTGGTACGGGTGGTCTGAGCAAGCATCTGAGTGCCTCCTCATCGAAGTTCCACCGCCTGGTCCGGCGATGCCCCCTCGATCGACGATACGAGCACGAACCGACCGGCGCCACCCCTGTACGCTCCGTCACCGCGGTCACGGAGGGGCACCGCGGCGCGGCGCACCGGAAGCACCGGGCTGTCGCGGATACCCGGGAGTAGGTACGGTCGCTGCATGACCACTGCCTTGATCACCGGCGCGACCGCCGGCATCGGAGCCGCGTTCGCGCGCCGGCTCGCGCGGAGCGGCTACGGGCTCGTCCTGGTGGCCCGGGACGGCGAGCGGCTGGAACGTTCCGCCGCGGAATTGCGGGACGGCTTCGGGGTGGAGGTGGAGGTGCTCGGCGCGGACCTCGCCACCGACCGGGGGATCGCGGACGTCGAGGCCCGGCTGTCCGACGCCGACCGCCCGGTGGACCTCCTGGTGAACAACGCCGGCTTCGGCAACCGGGGCGCGTTCTCCACCGTGCCGCTGCAGGACGAGCTGGACATGCTGAAGGTGCACGTCGAGGCGGTGCTGCGGCTGACCACGGCCGCCCTGCCGGGGATGCGCGAACGCGGTCGCGGCGCGGTCGTCAACGTGGCCTCGGTGGCGGCGTTCCTGCCGCGCGGCACCTACGGGGCCAGCAAGGCGTGGGTGGTGAGCTTCACCCAGGGCGTGATGCGCGACCTCGGCGGCACCGGGGTGCGGCTGATGGCGCTCTGCCCGGGCTTCACCCGCACCGAGTTCCACCAGCGGGCCGGCATGGGCACCGGCAACATCCCGGCCTGGGGGTGGCTGTCCGCGGAGCGCGTGGTCGACGAGGCGATGCGCGACCTGGCCCGGGGCCGTTCCGTCTCGGTGCCGAGCAAGCGCTACAAGCTGGCGGTGGCGCTCGCCCGGGTGCTGCCGTCCGGCAAGCTCGGCGGGCTCTCCTCCAAGGCGGCCCGCACCTACCGCACCACCTGAGCCGGGCCCCGGCCCCGGACGGGCGGTGCCGGGCGGGGGCGAAGGGCCGCGGGCATGGGCGGACGGGCCCGGTCGGGGCGGAGGGTGTCCGAACGGCATCGCAGAGGGCATCTCACTATTAGCTTTGCTAACTATGAGCCTCTCTCGTTATGCTGGCGATCGCCCGACCGCCCACCCGCCGCCGGCGCGCGCCCCCGGGCGCCGCGCCCGCCCGGCCGTCCGAGGGAGGCTGCCCGCCCGTGCGCCCCGAAGGCATCCAGTGGACCCCGCCCGCCCGCGCCGAGGACGACCCGCGCCCGCCGACCCAGTGGCGCCGCATCCTCGCGCTCTTCCGCCCCTACTCGGGCCGGCTCGCCGTCGTCGGCCTGCTGGTCGCCGCCTCCGCCGTGGTCTCGGTGACCACGCCGTTCCTGCTGCGCGCCGTCCTCGACACCGCCATCCCGCAGGGCCGCACCGGACTGCTGACCGTCCTGGTGCTCGGCATGGTCGGCACCGCCGTGGTCAACAGCATCTTCAGCGTGCTGCAGACGCTGATCTCCACCACCGTCGGCCAGCGGGTCATGCACGACCTGCGCACCGCCGTCTACGGCCACCTCCAGCGGATGTCGCTGGCGTTCTTCACCCGCACCCGCACCGGCGAGGTGCAGTCCCGGATCGCCAACGACATCGGCGGCATGCAGTCCACCGTGACCTCCACCGCCACCTCGCTGGTCTCCAACTTCACCGCCGTGACCGCCTCGGTGGTTGCCATGGCGGCGCTGGACTGGCGGCTGACCGTGGTCTCGCTGCTGCTCCTGCCGGTGTTCGTGTGGATCAGCCGCCGGGTCGGCAACGAGCGCAAGAAGATCACCGGTGAGCGGCAGAAGCAGCTCGCCGCGATGAGCGCGGCGGTGCAGGAGTCGCTCTCGGTCAGCGGCATCCTGCTCGGCCGCACCATGGGCCGCTCCGGCTCGCTCTCGCGCGAGTTCACCGCCCAGTCCGAGCGGCTGGCCGAGCTGGAGGTGCGCTCCTCGATGGCCGGGCGCTGGCGGATGAACACCATCCAGATCGTGATGGCCGCGATGCCCGCGGTGATCTACTGGGCGGCCGGCATGACCGCGGCCGGCGGCGCCCCGATCGTCTCGATCGGCACCCTGGTCGCCTTCGTCTCGCTGCAGCAGGGCCTGTTCCGCCCGACCGTCAGCCTGCTCGCCACCGGCGTCCAGGTGCAGACCTCGCTGGCGCTGTTCCAGCGGATCTTCGAGTACCTCGACCTGACCGTGGAGATCGACGAGCCCGCACGCCCCGTCACCCTGGACGCCGTGCGCGGCGAGGTCCGCTTCGAGGGCGTCGACTTCCGCTACGACCCGCAGCAGGAGCGGCCCACCCTGGCCGGGGTGGACCTGCGGATCCCGGCCGGCGGTTCGCTCGCGGTGGTCGGCGAGACCGGCTCGGGGAAGACCACGCTCAGCTACCTGGTGCCCCGGCTCTACGACGTCACCGGCGGCCGGGTCACCCTCGACGGGGTCGACGTGCGCGAGCTGTCCTTCGACACCCTCGCCCGCGCGGTGGGCGTGGTCTCCCAGGAGACCTACCTCTTCCACGCTTCGGTCGCCGACAACCTGCGCTTCGCCAAGCCGGACGCCACCGACGAGGAACTCGTCGCCGCCGCCCGGGCCGCGCGGATCCACGACACCGTCGCCGCCCTGCCGGACGGCTACGACACCCTGGTCGGGGAGCGCGGCTACCGCTTCTCGGGAGGGGAGAAGCAGCGCCTCGCGCTCGCCCGCACCATCCTGCGCAACCCGCCGGTGCTGATCCTCGACGAGGCCACCAGCGCGCTGGACAACAGCACCGAACGCGCCGTCCAGGAGGCCATCGACACCCTCGCGGCGGGCCGCACCACCATCACCATCGCGCACCGGCTCTCCACCGTGCGCGCGGCGGACCAGATCGCCGTCCTGGACCGCGGCGAGGTCGCCGAACTCGGCACCCACGAGGAACTGCTGGCGGCGGACGGCCGCTACGCCGCGCTGCTGCGCCGGGAGGCCCCGGCAGCGGCGGCCGCCGTGGCCGTCGCGCCCTGACGGCCGCGGGGCCGCCGGGCCCCGGCGGCCGGGGCCGCGGCCGGGTCAGGCGGCCTTGGGGACCTCGTTGTACGTCCCCACGACCTCCTGGCCGGAGAGCTGCTGGATCGCCGCCATCACCTCGTCGGTGACCTGGCGGCGGGCCTTGAGCGACCGGGCCTGGCCGTGCAGGTCGTCGAAGTGCAGCGGCTCGCCGAAACGGACCGTCACCTTCTTCAGCCTCGGCAGCCGCTTGCCGACCGGCAGGATCCCCTCCGGGCCCTCCAGGGCCACCGGCACCACCGGGACGCCGGCCGTCAGGGCCAGCCAGGCCACGCCGGTCTTGCCGCGGTAGAGCCGGCCGTCCAGCGAGCGGGTGCCCTCGGGGTAGATGCCGAACGCCTTGCCGTCCTCCAGGATCTCCAGCGCCCGCTCCAGCGAGGCCTGCGCGGAGCGGTAGGTGCCGCGCTCGACCGGTACCGCGCCGATCCCCTGGAAGAAGCCGCGGGACAGCGCGCCCTTGAGCCCGGTGCCGGTGAAGTACTCGGCCTTGGCCAGGAAGTGCACCCGGCGCGGCGCGGTGAGCGGGATCACCACGCTGTCGATGAAGGAGAGGTGATTGCTGGCCAGGATCACGCCGCCCTTGCGCGGCACGTTCTCCATGCCCTCGATGGCGGGTCGCCAGAGCCCCCGGGCGAGCGGTTTCAGTACCAGCCTGGTGACGAGATCGAGCATGGTCCCTCCCTGGACGAGCATGCCCGAGAGGTGCCCGGGCCTGGGGTTACGACGAGCGGCGTTCGGTCGGCCCGGCCGGGCCGGGAACAGAACCGCAGACTACGACACCCACCCCGGACGCCGTCCACTCCCGGCGGCCGTGGCGCTCACCACGGCCGGGTAGGGTACGGCCGTCGGAAATGCACATCAGCAGTTGATCATCCCTGGGAGGGCCCATGGCAGACGTCGAGGACATCCGCGCGGCGTTCGACAAGTACGACGTGAACGGCGACGGCCGGATCACCGCCACCGAGTACGCGCTGGTCGCGCGTGAGCTCGGCGACCTGACCACCTCGATCGCCGTGGCCGAGGCCGTCATCAAGACGATGGACACCAACCACGACGGCGAGCTGACCTTCGACGAGTTCCTGGCCGCGCGCCAGGGCTGACGCGGGTCGGACGGGGCCCGGGGAACACCCCCGGAGCCCCGTCCTCGCGTCCGGCCGCCTCAGCCGGTGGTCGGGAACACCCGGCGGACCACCCGCTCCGCCGCCCCGCCGTCGTCCCACGGGCAGAACCGCTTGCGGAACTCCGCCCGCGCGGCCGGCTCCGGGTCCCCGGCCAGCAGCGCCGCCGCCAGCCCCTGGAGATCCGTCGTCACCGCGCCCGGCGGCTGCTCGAACAGGTCGAAGTAGACGCCCCGGTCCCGCTTGTACTCCTCCCAGTCCGGCGCGAAGATCACCACCGGCCGGTCCAGCACGGCGTAGTCGAACATCATCGACGAGTAGTCCGTGACCAGCACGTCCGCCGCCAGGTAGAGGTCCTCCACGGTGGGGTGCGCCGACACGTCCAGGATCCGCGCCGCGCCCTGCTGCTCCGTCAGGTCGCCGGTGCCGCCGGTGTGGAAGTAGTGGGTGCGCACGAGCAGGGTGAAGTCCGGTCCCAGCCGCCGCGCCAGCTCCCGCACGTCCAGCAGCGGCACGTAACCGCCGCGCGCCTCCCGGTGGGTGGGCGCGTACAGCACGGCGGTGGTGCCGGGCGCCAGCCCGAACCGCTCGCGCATCGCCGCCGTCCCGGCCGGCGTCGCGTTGGCGAGCCGGTCGTTGCGCGGGTAGCCGGTGTCCAGCATCTCGTAGCGGCCGGGGAAGGCGCGGGCGAAGTGCTCGCTGGTGTGCGGGTTCGAGGAGACCAGGAAGTCCCAGCGGTCGACGGCCTCCTGGAGCCGGTCGAAGTCCATCCCGTCGGCGGCCACCGGGTGGTCCCTGAGGTCCATGCCCATCGCCTTGAGCGGCGTGCCGTGCTGCGTCTGGACGTGCACCGTGCCCGGCCGCTTGACCATGGTGCGCGGGAAATTGACGTTGTTCACGAAGTACTTGGCCGTGGCCATCGTCTTCAGGTACGCCGGGGTGTTGACGATGACGTACGGCACGCCCTCCGGCAGCGTCGCCGCCTGCGTGCGGTTCTCCACCACCCAGACGCCGCGGATCCCGGGCGCCAGCTCCTTGGCCTTCTCGTAGATCGCGGCCGGGCTGCACGCGTAGCCGCGGTGCCAGTACGCGGCGTACACCGCCAGGCCGGGGTCCAGCGGCATCCGCCGGAAGGCGTTGTAGGCGGTGAACCGGGCGCTGCTGCGCACGCCCTTCTTCAGGGCCGGCGCCACCGCCCGCGCTCCGCGCTTGAGTTCGCGCGGCAGCCGCCCGGTGCGGCGCAGCTCCGTGTACGCGCGCCGGGCGCCGCGCGCCGCGAGCCGGTACTGCACCCCGCGCACGCCCCCGGGGAAGCGGTAGCCGGCCGGGCGGTGCCGGGCGAAGTGCCCGGCGATCCGGCGGAAGAACTCGGGGCGCAGCGCCACCGGGACCAGCCCCGGGGTGTCGTAGACGGTGAGCGCCTGCTGCACCGTCCGCTCGAAGACCAGCGTGCGCAGCGCCTCCGGGACGGGCCGGCCGGGGCGGTCGGGCCGGTCGAGGAAGGCGAAGATCGCGTCGTACTGGGCGAAGGCGTCGGCGTGCTTGGCGGAGGCGGTGCTGGTGATCGCCCCGGCCCGCCCGCGTCGGTAGAAGTAGCAGGGGCGGTCGAGGTGGCGCAGCCGCTCGGCGGCGAGCAGCGCGGGGTAGGTGACCGAGATGTCCTCGTAGTAGCCGCGGCCGAAGGAGACGCCGAGGCCGAGCAGGAACTCCCGGCGGAACACCTTGTTCCAGACCGACATCACGGTCTTGAACAGCGCGGGGTGCTCGGCCAGCGTGCAGCCCTCGATCAGCGGGGAGCCGGTCAGCACGTGCCGCCACGGGTTGGGCTCGGTGCCGCCGTCGGGGTAGACGTGGGTGAAGTCGGTGAGCAGGACGTCGGCGGGGGCCTCGCCGCGTTCGGCGCGCTCCGTCTCCGCGCCGAGTTCGTCGAGCAGGGCGGTCACCGTGCCCTCGGGCACCCAGTCGTCGCTGTCGACGAACCAGACGTACGTGCCGCGGGTCTCGGGGAGGGCGGCGGTGCGGGCGCCGCCGAGGCCCTGGTTCTCGGGGGGGTGCAGGACGCGCAGGCGCGGGTCGCGGGACGCGTACTCGTCCAGGATCGCGCCGCAGCGGTCGGGGGAGCGGTCGTCGACCGCGATCACCTCGAAGCGGGACTCACCGGCGGGGGTGTCCGCCAGGAGGGAGTCGAGGCAGCGCGGCAGGAAGCGCTCCACGCCGTGGACCGGGAGCACGATGCTGAGGAGGACTGGCACGCTGGCCGAGTCTACCGAGGCGGCGCAAGGGCGGAACCCGCAGGTCCGCGGCGCAGGAGCCGCCGGTGCCGGACCCCGTGCGGGGTGGCACCGGCAGCCTGGCGGCGGCCCGGCCGACCCTCTACGGCCGGCCACCCGTCCGAGCACCGCCCGAGCCTGGCCGCCGCAGCGTCGAGGCGACCTGGCAGTAGGCACGGGGGAGCCGGAGTCTTCATCAGTCGAACACGTCGGTGAGCGCGGCTCGCGCCCGCGTGGTCGCTACGAATACTGCTTGGAGTCAGGGTCCGCGTCAATCCCTCGTCTGTGTTCACTTCCTAAACGGATAGTCGTATCGACCTCGAACGGGTGCCGCAGCTTGCGAGGGGCGCCCGACGGGCGCTCGTCAGGCGCCGAACGGGCGCGGGGCGTGACAGTGCGGTGACTCCGCGCTCCCGGCGCGCGCCTTTCCGGCGGGCGCCGGGGAAGTGCCCCGGCGAACCCGCTGACGATTGCCCGGTCGTGCACCATCATTGATGCCTAGTCGTGATCGCCCGGGCGGCCCCTGGTGCGGTGTCAGTTGACGCCGCACGGTACGGTGGCAGCACACCGGGACGGTTGCGCGAAGACCGTCTGTCGCGGATAGTCTTCGCCTCACGGCCCTGGCGCCTCGTAGGGGTGGGAAATCAGATGGAACACATGCAAGTGCGGAACCGGCCCCGCGTGCCGGCGATCCAGTGCGGTGTCGGCACGACCGGCCGCCGGATCGACCGGCACCTGGCCGTGCTCGGCGCGCCCGCACTCCCGGCGGTGGACACCGCCGAGGCGCTCGGCTTGATAAGGGAGCTGACGCCGCGCGGTGTCGGCGCCCCGACCGCGCCGCCGCGCCGCCACGCCCGGGTCAGGCTGCTGGCGCCGCTGCGCCGGCTGCGCCGCGGCCTCTTCGGCGGGCGCGGGCGCGGCTGAGGGGCCGACCGGCCCCGGGGCGCACCGCCGCCCTCCGCGCCCGACCGCACCGACCCGACGGATCCACGCGACCGTCGGGTCTTCGGCATGCCCCGGGGCAGGGTCGTCCCCGACCCCCGGAATTGGTCTGAACCTCTCAGGGTACGACGACTTGCCCCACCGGCACGGGGAGTCGGCGAGGCTGGTCGGACCGCCCCCGGACGTGGGCGAGGATGGCGCCATGGCGGACCACATCCACACCTCCCCCCACTCCCCGTCCTTCCGGACCGAGACCATCGAGATCACCACCGGCAGCCGTGAGGTCGCACTCGACATCACCGACCGCTGCGCCCGGTTCCTCGACGAGCACGCCGTCGGGCGGGACGGCCTGCTCAACGTCTTCGTCCCGCACGCCACGGCCGGGATCGCCGTCCTGGAGACCGGCTCCGGCAGTGACGCCGACCTGCTCGCCGCCCTGCGCGAGCTGTTGCCGGCCGACGACCGCTGGCAGCACCGGCACGGCAGCCCGGGACACGGCCGCGACCACGTCGTCCCCGGCCTCGTCGCCCCGCACGCCACCCTGCCGGTGATCGACGGACGGCTCGCGCTGGGCGTCTGGCAGTCGGTGGTCCTCGTCGACACCAACGGCGACAACCCGCGCCGCACGGTCCGGTTCTCCTTCCTGGGCTGACCACCGTGCCGGGCCGACCACCGCTCCCGGGGGCCTCCCCGGCGGCCGCGGCCCGCAGGACGGCGCTGAGGTACCGCTCGATCGCCAGGTACTGGCAGAGCGCGGCCACCGGACGGCCGAGCCGGGCGTACCAGGCGGCGAGGCGGGAGAAGGCGCTCACCTCGAACCACACCTCGCCCGCCGCGTCCATGGACACCACGAAGGACTCCTCGCCGCACTCCGGGTGCCCCGGCAGCGTCCCGTAGGCGAAGCCGATCCGGTCCGGCTCCTCCACCGTCCACACCACCCGGCACGGGATCACCAGCCGGGGCCACCGGGTGCCGGGCAGGGCGAGCCGCAGCAGCACCGTCGCCCCCGTCGCGGCCGGCGCGTACGGGTGGACGGCGAAGCCGGTGCCCAGCTGGCAGCCCCAGCCGAGGACGAACCGCCCGGCGCGCTCCAGGACCTCCGGACCGTGCCCGAGGTGGACCCGCCGCCGCAGGTGCGCATAGCCCGCCGGCAGCCGGGCGCCCCGGGTGGCGCCCACCTCGCGGTAGCCGGGCGCGGCGGCCCGGGCGGCGAGCAGCCGCCGCTCCAGGGCGGACGACGGCCGGGCGGTGCGCCGCGCACCGGGGGCGCCGGGGGCGGGGGCAGGGCCGTCGGTGCGGGTGCCGTCGGTGCCGGTGGCGGTGCCGTCCGTGTCGATCTCGGCGTCGACCTCGATGTCGGGGGAGTCGGGCATGCCGCCACCGTAGCGGCCGCCCCGGAGCGCGCCTTGCGCCGGGCCCGGCCGAGGAGTAGAGAGGGCCCCATGAGCGAAACAGCCGTGAACGACAGGGTCCTCCCCGGCACCCCGGAGCACGACGGCAGCACGGTGACCGACCAGGTCTGCGCCCTCGCCCCGGGCGACGGCGAGGCCGTGGCGGGCCTGCTGCCCGACCCGGACCTCACCGGCCCGCGCGCGGACTGCGTGCTGTGCGGCGAGCCGACCGAACTGCCCGCCGACCACCCGGGCAGCACCCTGTGCCCCGTCTGCACCTGGCAGCAGGCCCAGCGGATCGCCTGCTCCGGCTGACGGGCCCGCTCCGGCCGGCGGGCCCGGCCACGGCCCGGCCCGCCCGGTCGAGGTCCGCCCGGTCGAGGGCGCCGCGCGGCCCGGTCACGGCCGGCGTCAGGCGTCCTCCCGCCCCGCCAGGGCCAGCGTCGAGCCGTGCCGCCCCTTGCGGACCAGCAACTGGGCCGGGATCCGGCTGCGCAGATCGGCGACGTGGCTGACGATGCCGACCGCGCGGTCCCGCTCGCGCAGACCGTCGAGGACGTCCATCACCTCCTCCAGGGTGTGTTCGTCGAGGCTGCCGAAGCCCTCGTCGATGAACAGCGTGTCCAGCGGCATCCCCCCGGCCTCGTCGGTGACCACGTCGGCCAGGCCGAGCGCCAGCGCCAGCGAGGCGAAGAAGCTCTCGCCGCCGGAGAGCGTCGCGGTGTCGCGCTCGGTGCCGGTCCAGGCGTCCACCACCCGCAGCGCCAGCCCCGAGCGCTTGTTGCCGGTGCCCCGGTCGTCGCTGTGGACGAGGGTGTAGCGGCCGCCGGACATCCGGACCAGGCGGTCGCTGGCCGCCGCCGCCACCTGCTCCAGCCGCGCCGCCAGGACGTACGACTCCAGGCGCATCCGGAGCCGGTTGTCGGCCGAGGTCCCGGCCGCCAGCGCCGCCAGCCGGCCGATCCGCGCGGACCGGTCCAGCTCGGGCGCGAGCGAGCGGGCCAGCTCGGCCAGCTGCCGCCCGATCCCGGCGAGCGCCTCGCACCGCGCCCGGGCCGCGTCCCGCGCCGCGTGGGCGGCCCGCAGCCGGTCGGTGGCGGCGGCGAGCGCGGCGCGGGTTCCCGGC
>NZ_JBHYUU010000121.1:0-26347 GCF_042749955.1 Kitasatospora sp. NPDC059462
GGGCCGCGGTGCCGCGGTGCGACCGCGGCCGGGACGGACGGCGGCCAGGCGTACGGGCCGCGCTCCCGGGCGGCGGGCGCGGTGCGGGTCGCCCGGTCGCCCGGTCGCCCGGTCGCCCGGTCGGCGGGGTCGGCGGGGCCGGCGGGGTGGGTCAGACGAGGGCCTTGACGATGGCGTTCTTGTGGATCTCGGTGGTCCCGGTGACGATCCGGAACATCCGCAGGGTGCGGAAGATCTGCTCGACCTCGTGGCCGCGGGTCAGGCCGTCCTTGCCGTGGATCTGGACGGCCTGGTCCGCCACCCGGAAGCACGCCTCGGAGGTGAACAGCTTGCACATGTTGGCCTCCACCGCGATGTTCGCGCCGCTGTCGGCCCGGGCGGCGGTGGCCGTCACCATGGAGCGGGCCGCGTAGACGTCGGTGGCCATCTCGGCGATCTTGTGCTGGATGGCCTGGAGCCCGAGCAGCGGCCGGCCGAACGCGATCCGGCTCTTGGAGTGGGCCACCGAGAGGTCCCAGGCGCGCCGGGCGGCGCCGATCAGCGAAGGGCAGTGGAGCAGCCGGTTGAGGGTGACCCGGCCGATGCCGATGCGCAGGCCCTCGCCGATCTCGCCGAGCAGGTTGGCGGCCGGGACGCGGCAGTCCTCCAGGAGCAGGTCGCCCTCCATCTGCTGGCCGGACATCGGGACCTCGCCGTCCAGGACCCGGCAGCCGGGGGTGTCGAGGTCGACCAGGAAGGCGCTGTAGGCCTCGTCGGTGCCGGCCATCCGGGCGACGACGATCGCGAAGTCGGCGAAGGGCGCGGCGGAGCTGAAGACCTTGTGCCCGTTGAGGAGGTAGCCGTCGCCGTCGGGGGTGGCGGTGGTGCTCATGCGCCGGACGTCGGAGCCGGCGTCCTGTTCGGTGAGGGAGAAGCAGCAGGCGCGTTCGCCGCGGATCACCGGCAGGAGGTAGCGCTCCAGCTGGTACTCGGTGGCGTACTTGACGATCGCGCCCACCCGCAGCGGCCCGCCCAGGTCGCCGAGGACGGAGTGCGACAGGGCGGCCCCGGAGGCGGTCAGCTCCTCCTTCAGGGCGCACAGTTCGGTGAAGGTCAGGCCCTGGCCGCCGAGTTCCGGCGGCAGGCTGATGCCGTAGAAGCCGAGTTCGGTGCTGCGCTTCCAGACGCGTTCGAGGGTGGCGCGGTCGAGCCTGCTCTCCGGGGTGATGCCGTGCTCGCGCTCGAAGGGGATCAGCTCGTCCGCGAGGTAGCCGCGCAGCCGCACGACCAGGTCCTGGAGGCGGGGGTTGTCGTCGTAGGAGGGGGTGAGGGTGTAGGGCATGGGGCGGTTCCTGTTCCTGGTGCTTTCCTGCTGCTGGTGCCGTCGCAGCAGGCGGGTCAGTGGACGCGGCGCTCGGCGCCCGCCCAGTACGGCTCGCGGATCGCGCGGCGGTCGATCTTGCCGTTGGGGTTGTGCGGCAGGGCGGTGACGAAGTCGACGGAGCGGGGCTTCTTCATCCGGGCGAGGCGCTCGGAGCAGAACGCGATGAGCCGCTCCTCGGTGAGTTCGGCGCCGTCGCGCAGGACGACGACCGCCTTGACGGCCTCGCCCCACTGCTCGTCGGGGACGCCGACGACGGCGGCCTCGTGGACGTCCGGGTGCTGGTGGAGGACGGCTTCCACCTCCACGGCGTAGATGTTGAACCCGCCGGAGATGATCATGTCCTTGCGGCGGTCGACGATGAAGACGTAGCCGTCCGGCCGGCGACGGGCGAGGTCCCCGGTGAGGAACCAGCCGTCGCGGAAGGACTCGGCGGTCAGCGCGGGCTCGTTGTGGTAGCCCGGGACGACGTCGGGGCCGCGGACGGCGATCTCGCCGATCGCGCCGTCCGGCACCCGGGCACCGGTCTCGTCGACGATCCGCACGTCCGCCTCGGCGAGCGGGCGCCCGCAGGACAGCAGCAGTTCCTCGTCCTCGCCCTCGATCGCCCGCCGGTGGTCCTCGGTGGACAGGAACAGGACGCCGGAGGTGGTCTCCCCGCACCCGTACCCCTGGGAGAGCACGGGACCGAACAGCTCCCAGGCGGCGCGGATGCGGGCCGGGGACATCGGCGCGGCGCCGTAGACCAGCTGGCGCAGGCTGGAGAGGTCGTAGTCGCGGGCGTGGGGAAGCGCCAGCACCGTGTTGACCATGGTCGGTACGACGAAGGCGTGGGTGGCGCGCTCCCGCTGGACGGTCGCGAGGAACTCCTCGGCGTCCCAGCGCGGCAGGACGATCGCGCGGCCCCCGGCGAAGAAGACGCCCATCAGGGGCATGCCGGAGGCGTGGGTCACGGGGCCGGCGAGGATCTGGCTCTCTCCCGGGCCGACCCGGGTGTCCGCGTTCATCACCGACTTGCGCAGCAGGGCCAGCCGGTTGCCGTAGGTCTGGACCGCGGCCTTCAGCCGGCCGGTGGAGCCGGAGGTGAAGTGGAGCACGGCGGTGTCCCGCTCGTCGCACTCGACGTCGACGGCCTCGGGGGCGGTGTCGGCCAGCGTCTGCGGGTAGCCCGGGCCGAGCTCCCCGGGGCCGTCGTAGCACACGACCGTCTTCACGTTCGTCCCGGGAAGCGCCGCGCGGACGGTGTCCAGGTGGCCGGCGTCGGTCAGCAGGACCCGTGCCTCGGACTCGCGCAGCAGGTGCGCCACCTCGGCCTCGCCCAGACGGGCGTTGACGGGGACGCGGGCCAGCCCCGCCTTGTACAGCGCCACTTCGGTGACGACCAGTTCGGCGCGGTTGGCCGCGAGCGTCGCGACCCGGTCGCCCCGGTCCAGCCCCATCGCGCGCAGCGCGGTCGCCAGCCGGTCGCTCCGGTCGTCGAGTTCCGCGTAGGTCAACCGGACCGGGCCGCAGACCAGGGCCTCCGCGTCCGGGTGATGGCCGGCCGTCCGGCGCACGTACCGCCCGAGGTTCATGGGCACCTCCACAGAGATTCCGAACACTTAGTTCGGAAAGTAGTTTGGTGTCCGGCAACCTAAGGGCAGCGTTAGGGTCAGGTCAACGGTCCGGAGCAGAAGGAAGACAACGTGGAAACGAAGCCCGCAGGAGACCGCCGCGTCCGCCGCACGCGCGCCGCGCTGCGCCGGGCCCTGGTGGAGCTCACCCTGGAGAAGGGGTTCCAGGCGATCACGGTCGAGGACATCACCGAGCGCGCGGACGTCGGCCGCGCCACCTTCTACGCGCACTGCCGCGACAAGGAGGACCTGCTCGTCGGCATCGTCCGCGACCTCGCCGAGGACCGCGAGCGCCTGCTGCCGGCGGTGCGCCAGGCGCACGCCCAGGGCTTCACCGGGCTGCCGGTGAAGTACATCTTCGAGCACGCCGAGCAGGAACGGCCGGTCTACCGGGTGATCCTGCGGGGGGAGGGCGACGGGCGGGCCCTGCGGGAGTTCACCGAGCTGATCCGCGCCCGCGCCGAGGCCGCGTTCCGCGACCGGGCCGCGCAGCTCGGGGCGACGCCGCGGATCCCGCTCGACCTCGTCGCGCGGGCCTGGACCGGCGAACTCGTCGGCCTGCTGTCCTGGTGGGTGGAGGGCGACACCGGCTACAGCGCCGCCGAGATCACCGCCCACCTGCGGGACCTGTCCGTCTACGGCCGGGTGTGGGCCACCGGACTGGCCCCCTCGGACGCCCCGGGAGCCCTGGACCTGACGCCGTAGCCGCTCGTCCGCGCTCCCCGCTCCGGGAGGCTCTGGTCGATTTACCGAACACAATGTACGGTAACGGCCTCTGGAAGCCACGCCTGAGCGAGTGGAGGTGCCGCATGACCACCATGCCGCCCCTGTCCGACCTGACGTGGGCCCGCGGATTCACCGATCCGGCCTGGGCCCGCCGCCACACCACCTCGGGCCGGGAGACCGTTCCGAGCCGCGCCGTCTGGCGAGGCGGCGACGGCCCCCGGGACCTGCCCGCCGCCCCGCCCGGGGCCCTCGACGGCCTTTCCTTCACCGGCCCCGGCGGCCGCACGCTCGGCCTCGATCAGCTGCTCGCCGAGGCCGAGACCGACGCCCTGCTCGTCCTGCACCGGGGCAGGCTCGTCCACGAGCAGTACCTGCACGGCTGCCGGCCCCACGAGCCCCACTTCAACGCCTCCGCCGCCAAGTCCTACCTGGGCCTGCTCGCGGCCGCCCTCATCCACGAAGGACACCTCGACCGCGACGCCGAGGTGGTGACGTACGTCCCCGAACTCGCGGGCACCGCCTTCGGCGAGGCCACCGTCGACCACCTCCTCCACATGGGCACCCGGATGAGCTACGCCGGCCGCCGCTACGACAAGGCGCTGGAGGCCCAGCGCTACTTCGCCGTCCTGGCGCCGCAGTTGCGGCCCTTCGGTTACAGCGGGCCCGCCACCATCCGCGAGCACCTCGCGACGGCCCGGTCCACCGGCGCGCCCGGCGTCGAGTTCCGCTACGAGAACGGCAACGTCGAGGCCCTCGCCGAAGTCCTGCGCCGCGTCACCGGCGTCACCACCTCGGCGCACCTGTCCGACACGGTCTGGTCCCGGATCGGCGCGCAGGAGGACGCCTACTACAGCGTCGACGCCGAGGGGACCGAGGCCGCCTGCGGCGGGTTCAGCGCCACCGCGCGCGACGTCGCCAGGCTCGGCGAGATGATCCGTTGCGGCGGAGCCGTCGGCGACCGGCAGGTGATCCCCGAGGCCGTCGCCTCGACCATCGTCTCGGGCGTCCCCGACGGCTACCCCCGCCACGTCCGCTTCCCCGCCGCACCCGCCGACGCGCCGGCCACCCTCTCGTACCACGACCTGTGGTGGATCCCCAACGACCCGTACGGCTCGTTCATGGCGAGCGGCATCCACGGCCAGCGGCTCTTCATCTGCCCCGCGCTGGACCTGGTCGTCGTCCACTACGCCTCGCAGATCGTCTCGCCCGCCGTCCCCCAGGTCCCCCTCGTCCAGGCCTTCCTGACGATCGGGAACCACCTGAACACCTAGGCCGGCTGCTCCTCTCCGTTCCCGCTGGTCAAGGCTCTGCAAATGTCGGAGCGTGTCCACGGGACATCTCGGCGGCGGTCGTGCGGAACCCTGGGGCCGTCGCGGCTCCCCGTCGCGGGCTTGCGCTATTGCAGCAGGAAGGCGTGGACGGCCTGGCGTCCGGCCGGGTTCTCGGCCCGGTTCTGCACCGAGTGGGCGGCCCCGGGGACGATCACTTTCCGCGGGTGGTGCGCGAACCCGGTGTACTCGTCCATCAGTTCGTAGGGCGTGGCGAGGTCGCGGTCGCCGCCGAGCAGCAGGACCGGCACGTCGGGCAGCCCGAGGTGGTCCGGCGGCGTCGGCGGGACCGGCCGGCGCGGCCAGTCGAGGCAGACCAGGAGGCTGCCGAGGCCGGTCGCGGTCCGCGGGTCGTAGGGCCAGGTCTGTTCGGGGGTGAGGTGCTCGCGGGTGTGCTCCAGTGCGGCGGCGCGGCCTTCGACGGGGGTGTCGGTGGTGCCCCAGGGGAAGTGCGAGTCGGCGCAGACGGTGGCGGAGTGCAGGCCCTGGCTGAGTTCCTCGGCCGTGGCCGTGTCGACCTCCCGGTGGACGAGGTCGAAGAAGTCCTGGAGCTGCGCGGGCCGCCCGGCGGCGGCCTCGTGCAGGATCTCCGGGACGCCGCCGTAGTCGGGGTCGACGAACTCGTAGCCGGTGAGCGCGCTGAGGATCCGGGCGCCGTTGCCGTAGCGGCGGACGGTGGCGGCGAGGTCGGCGGCCGGGTCGGTGGTGCAGCCGGTGGCGCGGCAGGCCGTGCGCAGGATCCGGGCGGTGGCGGGCAGTGCGGTCAGGTCGAGGGGGTCCATGCCCCGTCGTGGCGTCACCGAGTCGAGGACCAGCCGGGCCACGCGGGTGGGGTGGGCGAGTGCGTAGCGCTGGGCGGTGAAGGTGCCGTAGGAGACGCCGTCCAGGGTCAGGCGCCGGGCACCGAGGGCGCGGCGCAGCAGCTCGATGTCGGCGACGGTGTCGGCGGTGCTGTGGTGGCGGGCGTCGGGGCCGAGGGCGGCGGCGCAGTCGGTGACGGACTGCCGGCGCGGGACGGCGAGGTCGGAGGAGCCCATGTCCTCCTGGAGACCGGGGCACCGGAGAGCGCCCTGGCCGGTGCCGCGCTGGTCGAACATCACCAGGCGGTAGTCCTTGAGGACGGGCTCCAGGCTGCCTGCCGTCCGCCTCATCGCCGGGACGCCGGGCTGGCCGGGGCCACCGGTGAGGAACAGCAGGTCGCCCCTGGGCGCCGCGGTGGTGCCGGTGACGGCCACCCGCAGGTCGAGGGTGCCGGGGGTGGCGCCGCTGTGGTCGAGGGGGACGGTGAGGGTCCCGCAGAGGAACTCGGGTGCCTCCGGGCACGGCGCCTGTCCCGTGATCCCGCCGCCGGCCCCGGCCGCTTCGGCCGCTGCGGCCGGGGCGGCGAGGGTGGTGGCGGCGAGCACCGCGGCGGCACCGGCCAGAGCGGCGGCGCGGCCGCGCGTGCGTGTCATGTGCGTCCTCCCGGTGGCGCCGCGCTCCTGCCGACGCGGTCACGCAAGCAGCGTGCGCCCCGGGACACCTCGGCGACCCGCGTCCACGACGGGACTCGCCCGGGAACCACCCGACCGAACCCGGCCGGTCCCGCAGGGGCGGGCGGGACCGCTCTGCCCGTGACCCCTGGCATGCCGCCATGCCCTCCGAGCCTTCGGGGGTTCGCGCTTCTGTGGGTCAGAGCAGAGCTCAGAGCACGGCGGACACCTGAACCCCGGCGTCACCGTGGCCATCTGGCTCCTCGGGGCCTTCCCGGGCGAGCCGTCCTCCCCTGCATCGCCGCCCAGGCGGCCGGATCGCCGGCCAGTACTGCGCCCGGCGGCCTCGTCCGGGGGCCTCGTCCGGGGGGGGATCGCGCGCCACACCCCCATCGCGTACACGGCCGTGGCGCCCGCGCCGACCTGGAACGCCGCGGCGGTGCTCGCCGCGGAGGCCGGAGCCACCGCCGTCGTCACCCTCATGATCGGCGCCTTCCTGCGCCGCTCATCCTCCTTGCCGGTGCCGGTGTGCGGCGTGGGCCTGGCCACCATGAGATGCGCCGGACAGATCGCCACGGTGCGGCCGCTGCAGCGGAGTTGACCGCCGCGGGCTTCGTCGCCAGGTCGCCGAGGAAGCGGCCGCCCACGACGCTCACGCCCGCCGTCTGCGCGCATCCCGTCGCGGGCAGCCCTCGCCGCAGTCCGAGCAGCCGGCGCCGCGCTGGCGCGTACCGAGCCACCGTCCCGCTGGTGCTCCTGCTCCAGTGGGACGACGAGGGCGATCCCCGGCAGCGGGCACGTGAGTGTTCGACGCCTTGGGCGGCGAGTGCTACGGCGGCCGCCGTCTGAAGTAGCGTCGGACGCTGGGCCCCGCCGCCCGGGCGGGACCCTCGGCAGGCGGCGGCGGCAGATCGGCGAGGATCCGGAGGCGCTCTGATGGACGTCCGCACGACCCACGGCGCCCTGCTGAGTCGGCTGCTGCCCTGCGACGAGCCGGACGGTCTCCCGGTGCGGCAAGGCCAGTTCCACACCGTGGTCATCGGCTCGGAGCGGGTCGTGCGCCTGCCCCGCACCCCGGCTGCGGCCGCCCGGCTGTCCGGTGGCGCGGCCGTGCTGCGCGCGCTCGCCGGGCTCGGCCTCGGTGTGCGCACGCCCCGACCGCTGGCGCTGGGTGGGGCCGAGACGCCGTACCTGGTCCTCACCCGTGTTCCCGGCGAGCCGCTCCCGGACGGCGTGCTCGACGACGCCCGGGTGGCCGCGGTGGTCGCGGCGCAGTACGCGGCGCTGCTGGAGGCGCTGGCCCGGGCCGGCGCCGAGGGGCCGGCCCGGACCGCGCTGCCCCGGGCCCGCGCGGACCGGTGGCGGCGCTTCGCCGTGGACGTGCGCGCCGGCCTCTTCCCGCTCATGTCCGGCCTCGGGCGCCGACGCGCCGAACGGGAACTGGCGGCGGTCGACGGCCTCCCTCGCCTGACCGGAGCCGTCGTGCACGGGGACCTCGGCGCGGAGAACGTCCTGTGGGAGTGGGCGGACGGCCTGCCGCTCCTGGCCGGGGTGATCGACTGGGACGGCGCCGAACTCGGCGACCCCGCCGAGGACTTCGCGGCCGTCGGCGCGAGCCACGGCGCCGGGTTCCTGGCGCAGGTGCTCGCCCTGGGTGCCGCGCCGGACGGGCGAGGGCTCAAGGGATCCGACGACCTCATGGCCCGCATCGCCGCGATCCGCGGCACCTTCGCGCTGCAACAGGCCCTCGCAGCCCTCCACGACGGGGACGACGAGGAACTCGCCGACGGCCTCGCCGCCTACCGCTGAGCGTGACGGTCCGACCGCGCCGCACGAGAAGTCGGCCCATCCGACTTCCTGTGCGGCGGTCCCGGCCCCGGGAGACGGCTGATCTCCGTTTGTCGTGGGACCCCGCGCTCCGCGGGTGATCCCACCGGGCCGGGAAGGTCGTCAGGGTGGACACCGCGGACAGCAGGAGGAAGGGCCGGGAGCGGGCTGGGCTCGCCGACGGGGTCGGAGCGCGGATGTGGTCGGGGTGGTGCCGGTGGGTCAGGGCGGTGGGGCCGGCCGGGTGACGGCGCCGGTGAGGGATCCGCCGGTCATCGCGGCCCCGCTGGTCCGGACGGTGCTCACGGGAGTGGTCAGCACCCGCCGCCGGTGGTGGAGCAGGAGGATCCGGGCGCAGTGGTGCTCAGGGTGATCAGCTGCGGCTCGGCCGGCGCCGTCGAGCAGCAGCCGCCCTCGCCCCGGGCGGCCTCGGGCTCGTCGAAGAGTCCGGCGCCGCCGCACACCCCGGTCTCGGGGAGGGTGAGTTCGACGCGGGCGGCGGCCTCGTGGTCCCCGGCGAGGGCGGCGGCGACGGAGCGGACCTGCTCGTAGCCGGTCATGGCGAGGAACGTCGGGGCGCGGCCGTAGCTCTTCATACCGACGAGGTAGACGTCCTTCTCCGGGTGGGCGAGCTCGGCGGCGCCGTGCGGGTGGACGGTGCCGCAGGAGTGCTGGTTGGGGTCGATCAGCGGGGCGAGGGCGGTCGGGGCCTGGAGGCGCTCGTCGAGGCCGAGGCGGATCTCGGAGAGGAAGGAGAGGTCGGGGCGCAGGCCGGTGAGGACGACGACCTGGTCGACGGGCTCGCTGCGGCGGCCGTCCTCGGCGACCAGGACCAGCCGCTCGCCGGCCGTCTCGACGGCGGCGGTGCGGAAGCCGGTGAGGGCGGAGGCGTGCCCGTCGGCGACGGCCTTCTCGGCCCGCAGGCCGAGCGCGCCGCGGGCGGGCAGCTGGTCGGCCGCCCCGCCGCCGTAGGTGGAGCCGGTGATGCCGCGCCGCAGCACCCACACGGCATGCGTGCCGGCCTCCTCCCGCGCCAGGTCGGCGAGCTGGGCGAGGGCGGTGAACGCGGAGGCGCCGGTGCCGACCACGGCGGTCCGCCTGCCCGCGAAGCGCTCCCGTACGGCGGGATCGCGCAGGTCGGGGATGCGGTGGGAGAGGCGGCCGCCGGCCGCGCGCTCACCGAGGGCGGGCAGGCCGTTCGCGCCGAGCGGGTTCGGGGTGGCCCAGGTGCCGGAGGCGTCCACCACCGCCCGGGCGAGCAGACGCTCCTCGCTGCCGTCGGCGTGCTCGACGTGGACGGTGAAGGGCTGCTCCTCGCGGCCGGCGTCGACGATCCGATCCCGCCCGGCGCGGGCGAGGCCGCTCACCCGGGCGTCGTAGCGGACGCGCCCGCCGAGCACGTCGGCGAGCGGCTGGAGGTACCGCTCCGCCCAGTCCCCGCCGGACGGGTAGGCGGCGCCGTCGGGGCGGATCCACCCCGTCGGCGCGAGAAGCTTCTCGGCGGCCGGGTCGACGACCTCCGCCCACGGCGAGAACAGCCGCACATGTGCCCAGCCACGCACCGCCGTGGCGGCCGACGGGCCCGCCTCCAGGACGAGCGGCTCGATGCCGCGCTCCAGCAGGTGGGCGGCGGCGGCCAGGCCGACCGGGCCGGCTCCGACCACGACGACGGGGAGGGGCTGCCCGGCTGCGGAGGCGTTCACGTGGGTTCTCCTTTGTTTCGACGTTTGTCGATGTCCTGGTCGTGTCGCCAGCATGGCACTTGCTTTGATGGGCGTCAACATAGGCGTTCATCGAAGCAGGGGTTGCGGTTGCGGGGTGTGGACGGACCGGCCTTCCTCCTTGATTCAACGCATGTCAATATTGACGCATGTCGAACGCGCAGACGCTTCCCCTCGCGGAGCCGGTCCAGGCCACCGCGCCCTGCTGCCCTCCGCTCACCTCGGCCGGTCTGTCGGAGGCCGACGCCGCCCGGATGGCCGTGATGTTCAAGGCGCTCGCCGATCCGGTGCGACTGCGGCTGTTCTCCCGGGTCGCGGCGCACGAGGGCGGCGAGGCGTGCGTGTGCGACATCCAGGACGTCGGCGTCTCGCAGCCCACCGTCTCGCACCACCTCAAGAAGCTGCGCGAGGCCGGACTGCTGACCAGCGAGCGGCGGGGCACCTGGGTCTACTACCGGGTCGAGCCCGGGGTCCTGGCCGCGATGGCCGGCATGCTCTCCGCCGCAGCGGGCTGACCCGTCCGCTCCGCGGGTGCGGAAGGGGGCGGGCCGAGCGCCGCGGCCCGGTCGTCGGCTGACCGGGCCGCGACGTCGCGGCGCTGCTCGCCAATCGGATGGCCCGGGGGCCGGGATGGTCCCCAGGGCGCTGGAGGAGATCTGCGCGCACCCGGACTGCAGGCGTGACCGGCGGCTCCTACGTGGGGAAACGGTTCGGGGCCGGGGGCGCGTCCAGGGTCTCGCCGATCTGCGCCACGGCGGTGCGGGCGGTGCGGCCGACGCCGATGAGGGTGGCGGAGGCGGGGCCGGTCCAGTCGCCGTAGCCGAGCAGGTGGACGCGCGGGTCGGTGACGGCTCGGGTGCCGTCGGTGGCGATGCGGCCGCGCTCGCCCGTGCGCAGGCCGAGCGGGGTCAGGTGGTGGAGGGCGGGGCGGAATCCGGTGCACCAGATGACGGCGTCCGCGGGCCACGCGGTGCCGTCGGGGTGGAGAAGGCCCGTCGGGGTGAGGGCGGTGAACATGCGGTGGTCGGGGAGCAGCGCGGCGGCGCGGGCCCGGCGGACGGGTTCGACGGCGACGATGTCGCCGAGGTCGGCGATGCGCGGGCCGCCGTCCCGGACGCGGCCGGTGGCGATCTCGAACAGGGCGCGGCCGTCGATCTCGTCGGGGAGCAGACGGGCCGGGCGGCGGGTGACCCAGCGCACGGCCGCGGCGCTGCCGAGCAGGTCGGCCGCGATCTGGGCGCCGGAGTTGCCGCCGCCGACCACGACGACCCGCTGCCCGGTGAAGTCCTCGGCGCGGCGGTAGTCGCGGGCGTGCAGGTGCCGGCCGGTGAACAGCTCGCGGCCGGGGACGGCGGGGACGAACGGGCGGGACCAGGAGCCGGTCGCGCTGATCAGCGCCCGGGTGTGCCAGGTGCCGTCGTCGGTGCGGGCCAGCAGACCGCCGTCGCCGGCGTCCTCCACGGCGCGGACCCGGACCGGGCGGTGGACGGGCAGCTCGTAGCGCTTCTCGTACGCGGTGAGGTAGTCGACGACGTGTGCCGCGTCCGGGTGGTCGTGCCCGTTCTGGTGGGGCATCGGCCGGCCGGGCAGTGAGGCGTAGGCGGCGGGGGAGAACAGGCGGAGACTCTCCCAGTAGTGCTGCCAGGCGCCGCCCGGCGTCGGGGCGGTGTCGAGGATCGCGAAGTCGAGTCCGGCGCGCCGCAGGTGGTAGCCGGCGGCCAGCCCGGCCTGGCCGCCGCCGATCACGAGGACCTGGACGGCCCGGCCGGCGCCGTTCACCGGCCCGGCCCGGCGGCCGGCGGGCAGGTGCGGCGCGCCACGGGCGGGTGGCCGGGACCGGTCACCGCGAGGACTCCACGGCCGGGGTGGCCCGGGTGGTGAACTTCCGCCGCCAGGCGAGGGAGACGTACACGAGGCCGATGAGGACGGGGACCTCGATGAGGGGGCCGACGACTCCGGACAGGGCCTGGCCGGAGGTGACGCCGAAGGTGGCGATGGCGACGGCGATGGCGAGCTCGAAGTTGTTGCCGGCGGCGGTGAAGGCGAGGGTGGCGGTGCGGTCGTAGGCGAGGCCGATGGCCTTGCCGAGGGCGAAGGTGCCGAACCACATCACGGCGAAGTAGACCAGCAGCGGCAGGGCGATGCGGGCGACGTCGCCGGGCCGGTCGGTGATGGTCCTCCCCTGGAGGGCGAAGAGGATGACGATCGTGAACAGCAGTCCGTAGAGGGCCCAGGGGCCGATCCTCGGCAGGAACGTCTGCTCGTAGGTCTCGCGGCCGAGCTTCTTCTCGCCGAGGCGGCGGGTGAGGAAGCCGGCGAGGAGCGGGATGCCGAGGAAGATCAGGACGTTGACGACGATCTTGCCGACGGAGAAGTGCAGGTCGTCCTGGGCCAGGCCGAGCCAGCCGGGCAGGATGTCGAGGTAGAACCAGCCGAGCAGGCCGAACGCGACGACCTGGAAGACGGAGTTGAGGGCGACCAGGACGGCGGCGGCCTCGCGGTCGCCGCAGGCGAGGTCGTTCCAGATGATGACCATGGCGATGCAGCGGGCCAGGCCGACGATGATCAGGCCGGTGCGGTACTCGGGCAGGTCGGGCAGGAAGATCCACGCCAGGGCGAACATCACGGCGGGGCCCAGCAGCCAGTTGATCACCAGCGAGGAGGCCATCAGCTTCCGGTCGCCGGTGACGGTGTGCAGCCGGTCGTAGCGGACCTTCGCGAGCACCGGGTACATCATGACCAGCAGGCCGACGGCGATCGGCAGGGAGACGCCCCCGATCTCGACCTTCGCGAGGACGTCGTTCAGGCCGGGGATCAGGCGGCCGAGACCGATGCCCAGACCCATCGCGATCAGGATCCACACCGCGAGGAAGCGGTCCAGGAAGGAGAGCTTGCCGACCGGCCCGGCCTCGGGGGAGTCCGGAGGCGCGGTGGTCCTGGTGGCGGTCACGGGCAGGACCTTTTCGTGTCGGCGCACGCGGTGGCGCGGGCGGTGGAGGCGAGGTCGCCGAGGAAACCCACGAGGCCGTCCAGGGCGTCGGGGCGGAGCTTGTAGTAGGTGAAGCGGCCGCAGGGCTCGGTGTCGACCAGTCCGGCCTCGCGCAGGATCCTGAGGTGGTTGGACAGGTTGGTCTGCCGGGCGCCGGTTTCCTCGACCAGGTGGCTGGTGCACAGGGCCTCGCGGGCGAGCAGCGTGAGGATGCGGATCCTCAGCGGGTCGGCCACGGCCTTCAGCACGTCCACGGGGCTCTTTGTATCACTCTCCGCTGACATCACCATGTGGTGATACGTTAGTCGATGTCGAGGGCGGTTCCAAGCCCGGCGCGGCGTCCGCCGGCCGGGCGCCCCGGGGCGGGGGAGCGCTTCGGCGGGACGGTGTCCGCCCGAGGGGCGTCAGCCCCGGGAGGCGGGTCGGTCCTGCGCGCGGCTGAGGATCCAGACGCCGTAGGCGTCGTTCGCGGGGTGCAGCTGATAGGTGCCCGCCCGCAGGTCGACGCGGAGTCCGGCGGCGGTCAGGTCCGCCTCGAACTCCGCCGCGGTGTAGTTCCGGGCGTTCGGTGGCGCGTCCTGCAAGTGGAAGCCGACCAGGATCCGGCCGTTCTCGCCGAGCACGTCGCGCATCGCGCCCAGGGCCCTGCGCTCCGTGCCCTCGGCCAGGTAGACGATCACGTTGCCCACGCAGACCACCAGGTCGAACGGGCCGTCGTCGGGGCCGAGGTCGAGGATGTCGCGTTCCTCGATCGGCAGCCCCGGGTAGGTCTCCCGGGCCTGCCGGACCAGGGCCCCGTCGGGCTCGATCGCCACCACGTCGTGCCCGCGCCGCAGGAGTGCCGCGGTGACCCGGCCCATGCCGGCGCCCGCGTCCAGCACCCGGGCGCCGCGCGGCAGGAGCGTGTCGGCGAGCCGGGCCTCGCCGTCGACGTCCTCGCCGGCGGCGATGAGTTCGGCGAACCGCTTGCCGAAGTTTCCGCTCTGGCCCGCCTCCTGCCAGCGGGTTCGCCGCGTCGTCATCGGTAGGGGCTCTTCGTGCGGCAGCGTGGTCCTGTCCATGTCTCGAATCCTAAGGCGGCGAAGTCGGCGCAGGTCATGGCCGCCGAAGTCCATGGCCGGACCTCCCCCCGGGGGGCGGTGCCCGGGTTCGGGCGGTGGCTGTGACGAGAGCACCAAGTTGCATCACCATCGACTGACATCATCATGCGGTGATACGTTTTCCGGTGTCGGCGGCTGCGCGAAGCCGACCGCCGAGTCCAGCAGCGCGAACGGTCTGCGGACACCACGACTTCTGTCAGGCCGTGCCTCGTCGCGTCGTGCGGCACTCCCGTCTCCGAGGAAGAGCGAGATGACCACCTCCCCCGCAGCCTCCGTGCTGTTCGTCTGCGTCCACAACGCCGGCCGCTCCCAGATGGCCGCCGGCTTCCTCGACCACCTCGCGGGCGACCGCGTCGAGGTCCGCTCCGCCGGCTCCGTGCCGGGTGACCAGGTCAACCCGGCCGCTGTCGCGGCCATGGCCGAGGTCGGCATCGACATCTCGGACCAGGCACCGAAGGTCCTCACGACCGAGGCGGTCCGGGCATCCGACTACGTGATCACCATGGGGTGCGGCGACGCCTGCCCGTACTTCCCCGGCAAGAAGTACCTCGACTGGCCCCTGGAGGACCCGGCCGGCCAGGGCGTGGAGGCCGTGCGCCCGATCCGCGACGAGATCAGGGCCCTGATCGAGGGCCTGATCGCCGAGATCGACGCCACGCAGCTGGAGCGCTGACCGCACGGGCGACGTGTCACGTGATCATCACCGGTTCCGGCCCGTCCGCCGGTGCGCGCGGTGCCCGCGGTGCCGGACGGTGGCGTCGGTGCTCACCGGAGGGCCGTCGGAGCCGCTCACGCGGCCCGGGGCGGCGGGTCCATGACCGGGAAGAGGCTGTCGGCCCGGTCGAGGACCTCGGCGGCGGCCCGGTTGCGCCGGAAGCTCCGGAGCAGGGACCGCACCCGGGCGAGCTCGCGGTCGGCGTAGACGGACGCGGTGCTCCCGTAGTGGGCCAGGAAGGCCTCGCAGTGGGCCGCCGCCCGGTCCGGAGCTCCCGAGGACACGGCGGAGCGGGCGATGGCGGAGTACGTCATGGCCAGGCCCATGTGCTCGTTGTCGGCCCATTGCCGGAGGGACTCCTCGAAGGCCCTGGTGGCGGGTCGAGCCGCCCGGCAGGCGGACAGCACCATGCCCCTCCAGTAGTCGAACTCGGCGCGGGGGCACCGCAGGAAGGGGTCGTCGCCGTCGGGCGCGATGTCGTAGCAGCGTTCGGCGGCCAGGAGGTCGGCGACGGCGTCGGACCGTTCGGCGGTGGCGGACCGGCAGAGGGCGCGCTGGCCGAGGAGGAGGGCGCGGAGCGGGCCGTCGGCGATCCGTACGGCGGTGGCCTGGTCGGCGAGCTGGACGGCCCGGGCGGTGTAGCCGAGCGACAGCGCCTGGAAGCTCAGGATGCGCAGGGCGAGGGCGTAGGTGGCCCGGTCGCCGCACCGCGCGGCGAGGTCGAGGGCGCACAGGAGGTACTGCTGGGCGAGGTGGTGGTGTCCGGCGTCGACGGTCATCGCGCCCATCCGGTAGGTGAGCCGGGCCTGGTCGGCCGGCTGTCCCCGGGCGGCGGGGCCGTTCGTCCGGTCCGCGTGCGCCAGGTAGGCGGCGAGCATCGGGCGGATGTTGATCCCGCCGTACCTGACGTGCAGCTCCTTGAACAGGGCCACCAGGTCGCCGCCCGCCCCGTGGACGGCGAGGGGCCGCCGGTCGTCCGGGCGCCCGGCGGATCGGGCCGGAAGCCGGGTGGAGTCGTAGATCCGCTCCCGTGCGCGCGGGCCGTGCTCGGGGTGCAGGTCGGTGCGCGCGAGTTCCATGACGCGGGGCAGGCCCCGCGGTCCGGTGGCCGAGGGCTCGCCGTCCTGTGCGGCCCCCGGCTGCCCGAAGCCGGTGTCGGCCGTGCTGACGGGCCTTCGGAGGCGTCGGCTGAAGGCCTCGGCGATGAGCTTGGGCGTCGGTTCCTTGGGTCTGGTGCCGGTGAGCCAGTGGGCGGGTGCGGTCCGGTGGTACGACAGTTCGAGGCCCTGTGCGCGGGCCAGTTCGGTGACGGCCCGGACCAGTTCCCCGGTACTCCAGCGGGCCTCGGACAACAGCGCGGCCAAGGACGGGTTCGGCTGGTGCTCCTTCATGTGTCCCTCCTGACCCGGTCCCGGCAGCCGGTGGGCGGGCCGGCGACGGCCGTTCGACGGTTGCGCGGACCGGGACCGTCAGTCGCGGGCCACCAGGGTCATGGGCAGTCGGTCAGGGCGCGGGACCAGGGCCGCGACGGGGCGGACCCGGTGCCCCGCCACGGGCCGCAGGCGCCAGTGCGCGGCGATGTGGGCGACCGTCAGGGCCATCTCGGTCTTCGCGAAGAATTCGCCGATGCAGCGGTGGTGGCCGGCGGCGAAGGGGATGAAGGCTCCCCGGGGGAGCCGCCGGCTGCGCTCCGGCAACCACCGGTCGGGGTCGAAGCGGTCGGGCTCCGCGTACACCCGCGGGTCGCGGTGCAGCGCGTACAGGCTGAATCCCACTTCGGTGTCCGGCGGGATCCGCACGCCGTCGATCTCGGTCGCCGTGAGGGCCCGCCGGGTCCCCAGCGGCGGGGAGTACATCCGCTGCACCTCCTGGACCAGGCGGCCGGTGTACTCCAGGGCCGGGATGTCGGCGTACGTGGCCGGCCGTCCGCCGAGGACGTCGGCGAGCTCCGCGTGGAGCCGGCGTTCGACCTCGGGGTACCGGGCCAGTTCGTGGAACACCCAGGCCATGGTGTGCGCGGTCGTCACGCTTCCGGCGCCCAGGATCGTGGTGATCTCGTCGCGGACCTGGATGTCGCTCATGCGCGTGCCGGTGGTGCCGTCGTGGGCCGTCAGCAGCCACGACAGCAGATCGTCGTGGGCGTCGGCCGAGTGGTGCTCGGCGATCAGGCGGTCGGTGGTGCGCCGCATGCGGTCCGCCGCGGAGTCGAACCGCCGGTTCATCGGGATCGGGACGTTGTCGAGCCACCGCGGCATCAGGGCCCGGGTGACGATGGTCCGGTCGAGCACGGGCATGCAGAACCGGATCTCCGCGGCCGCCTCGGGCCCGAGGTCGCAGGAGACCATCGCGTCGGCGATGATCCCGATGGCCATGTTCATCATCTCCTCTTCGACCCGCACCTCCTGGCCGGGCCGCCAGGAGTCGGTGAGGGCCTGGAGGTGCCGCGCCATGACCGAGGCGTAGAAAGGCATCCGGCTCTGGTGGAAGAGCGGTTGCATCAGCCGCCGCTGGCGGTGGTGGTCGTCCCCGTCGGCGGTCGCGAGGCCGTCCCCCAGGAGGCGGCGGGTCCGGGCGAAGAACCGGCCGCGGGCGAACGCGTGGGCGTCCTTCACCAGTACCTGGTGGAAGAGGCCGGGAGTGGTGACGAAGTACACCGGCAGCGGTCCGATGTCCACGCGGACCAGGTCCCCCGCCGCGTGCACGGAACGCAGGAAGGGCAGGGTCTCCCGCGCCAGGGGCAGCGCGTGTCCGACGACCGGGAGCCGGTGGGGTGCGATCCGCACGGTGTCCGTCGGGCTGGTGATCACGGTGTCCTCACTCTCCCTCGGAGGGCTCCATCGCCTCCGTCGTGAACCCGGGATCGAGTTCCGTTCCGGCGGAGTTCAGGAGGTAGGCGAACATCCGGTAGTGGCCGGCCAGCATGGTGATCTCGATCATCGCGGCGTGGTCGTACCGGGCGGCGAGGGCCTGCCAGGTGCGCTCGGACAGGCGGGCGCCGCGGTGGAGTTCGTGCGCGGCCCGGAGCAGGTGGCGGTCCTGGTCGGACCACGCCGGGTCCCCGGGTCCGCGCGGGATGCGCCGGATCTCCGTGCTCCGCAGGCCGGCGCTCCGGGCGAGCGGGACGTGGCGGCTCCATTCGTACCGGGCCCCGGCGAGGAAGACGGTGTACAGGATCAGCAGTTCCCGTTCGCGGTGCGGGAGGCGCCCGCGCGTCAACAGGAAGAGCGAGAACGGTGCGAGGGCCTCCAGCAGGTCGGGGTGGTGCAGGAGCGTGCCGACGACGTTGGGCACCCCGGGGCCGAGGACCTCGGGGACGCGAGCGGCGAGGGCGCGCTCCCGCTCGTCCCAGCGGTCCGCGGGCAGGGGGTCGATCCGTCGTACGGGTGTGGCGTCCGGGCACATCGGGGTGCGCTCCTTCACAGGGAGTCCAGCCAGGCCTGCACGGCGGCGGCCGCCGGCCGGGCGTGCCGGCCGAGGACGGAGAAGTGATCGCCGGGCACGTCGACGGCGTGGTGGGGGAAGGGCCAGACGAGGCCCATGGAGCTGTCCCGGGGGCGGAGGAACAGCGTCGGCGCGACGCCGTCGGCCGGGGACCGGTCCGCGATCAGGTCGCGGTAGGCGATCCCGGCCGTCAGGGCCGCGGCGGTGGGGAAGCCGGCGGTCGCGTGGTCGGCGACGCGGAACGCGGCCTCCTCGATGAGGGGGTGGGACCGGGTGCCCGGGGGGAGCGTGTCGAGGAGGACCAGGGCCGCGGCGGGTGCGTCGCGGCCGCGGAGCCGCTCGGCCAGGGCGTGGGCGAACCAGCCGCCGGAGGAGTGGCCGAGCAGGACGACGCGCTCGGCGGTCGGCGGGGCGGCCAACTGCTCGGCCCAGAGGTCCAGCAGCAGATCGAGGGAGACCGGCAGCGGTTCGCCGTCCCGGTAGCCCGGGGCCTCCAGCGCCCGGACGGCGCGCCGTCCGGTGAATCCGGAGGCCAGCCGGGCGAAGGGGGAGGCGTCCGGCGGGGCCCCGATGCCGGGCACGCACACCACGGCCGGGAGGTCCGGACCGTCGGTGAGCAGGAGGAGGCGGTGCTCCGGAGCCTCGGCGGCGGTGCGGAAGACCGGGCGTCGCCGGGCCCGCAGCTCCACCGGCCGGATGGCCCGCTCGTACTGGCGGGCCCGGCAGGCCTGGAGGAAGGAGGTGACCAGGTCGCCGTCGTCCCCGTCCGGCCGGGTAACCCCTCCGCCGGAGGACGCGGGCGTGGGCGCGGGGTCGGAGCCGGCCGCCGTGAGCACCCGGTCCAGGTGGCCGGCCAGCGCGGCGGGGGTGGGGTGGTCGAACACGGCCGTCGCCGTCAGCCGGGCGCCCAGGGCGGTGCCGAGCCGGTTGCGGAGCTCGGTGGACGCCAGGGAATCGAGTCCGGCGTCGCGGAACGGCGTTTCGGCGTCGACCGCCTCGGGGCCGGGGTGCCCCAGGACCGTCGCCGTGTGGGCGCGGACGAGGTCGAGGAGCCGCTCGGCGCGTCGCTCGGGCTCCAGCCGCAGGAGCCGCGCGTTCTCCTCCGGGGCGCCTTCCGCCGCAGCGCCCCCGTCGGAGGCCGCGGACCGTGCGGGGCCGCGTCGCGAGGGGTGCGCCGGCAGGTCGGTGAAGAGGTCGGGGAGCGGCTCCCCCGCGGCGGCGGACGGCATGGGCGCCACGGCCAGCTGCGGTTCGTCCAGCTCCAGCGCCAGGTCGAAGCCGGCCAGGGCGCGCGCCGTCGACAGGGGCAGCAGGCCGTGGCGCCCGACCCGGCGCAGATCGGTGCGCGTCAGATGGGCGGTCATGCCGCTGGCCTGCTCCCACAGACCCCAGTCGACGGAGGTGGCGGGCAGTCCCAGCTCACGCCGGTGGTGGGCCAGCGCGTCGAGGAAGGCGTTGGCGGCCGCGTAGTTGGCCTGGCCCGGATAGCCCAGCAGGCCGCTCATGGAGGAGTAGAGCACGAAGGCCCGCAGGCCGCCGCCGAGGGTCAGCTCGTGCAGGTTGACGGCGGCCTCGACCTTGGCACGCAGCACGGTCCGCAGCCGTTCCGGGGTCAGGTCGGCCACCAGGCAGTCGTCGAGGACGCCCGCCGCGTGGACGACGGCGCTCAGCGGATGCTCCGCCGGGACCGCCGCGAGGACCTCGGCGAGCGCCGAACGGTCGGCCGCGTCGCAGGCCGGCAGGTCGACGGCGGCTCCGAGCGCCGACAGCTCCTCGGCGAGCTGCCGGGCGTGCGGGGCCGCGGCACCACGGCGGCCGAGGAGGACCAGACGGCGCACCCCGTGGGTGGTGACCAGGTGGCGTGCCAGTTCCGCGCCGAGCGTCCCGGTCCCCCCGGTGATCAGGACGGTGCCGGTGGGGCCCAGCCGCTCGGGCCCCTGGGTGAGGACCAGTTTGCCCGTGGAGCGGCCCTGGCTGAGGTGGCGCATGGCCGGGCGGGCGTGGCGGACGTTCCAGGACCGGGTGGGCAGCGGTCGCAGGGCCCCGGCGGCGAACAGCTCGCCCAGCCTCCCGACGATCTCCTCCAGCCGGTCGGGCGGCGCGCTGAGCAGGTCGACGACGTGGTAGGCGATCCCCGGGTACCGGGCCCGGACGGCCTCGGCCTCCCTGACGTCGGTCTTGCCCAGCTCCACGTAGCGGCCGCCCGGACGCAGCAGCCGCAGGGAGGCGTCCACGAACTCGCCCGCCAGGCTGCCGACGACCACGTCGAATCCCGTGCCGCCGGTCGCCGAGCGCAGCCGCTCCTCGAAGTCCAGGCTCCGCGAGTCGGCGATCCGGTGCGCGGGAACGCCGAGGGACTCCACCAGGGACCACTTGGGCCGGCCGGCGGTGGCGTGGACCTCGGCGCCCAGATGGGAGGCCAACTGGACGGCCGCCATGCCGAATCCGCCGGCGGCGGCGTGGATCAGCACCTTCTCGCCCCTGCGCACCGCGGCCCGCCCGACCAGTGCCTCGTACGCGGTGACGAAGACGCCGGTGACCCCGGCGGCCTGCTGGTCGCTCCAGTGGTCGGGCACCGGCAGCACCGAGCGGCGGTCGACCACCGCCAGGGAGGCGTGCAGGCCGTCCCGGCAGCCGAGGCCGGCGAAGGCCGCGACCCGGTCGCCGATCCGCACGCCGGACACCCGCGCTCCGACGTCCACCACCTCCCCGGCGACCTCGCACCCGATGGACGTGCCGTCCACCTTGGCGAGCGCGGTCATCGGATCGCGGAAGTTCAGCCCACTGGCGTGCACCCGGACGCGGAGCTGGTCGGGCTCCAGCGGCGCGAGGACGTCCGGCGCCGGAACGGCCGCCACACCGTCCAGCGTGCCGCTGCGCGAGGGGGCCAGCCGCCAGGGCCGGCCGTCGGCGGGCAGGGGGATCAGGTCGCCGTCGTCGGGGAGGACCAGGCGGGGCACGTAGGCGGTGCCTCCGCGCAGTGCCACGGTCGGGCGGCCGGCGGCGATTCCCGCGGCCAGCGCGGGGATCGGCACCGGGCCGTCGTCGAGGTCGATCAGCTGGCACCGGCCCGGGTTCTCCCGCTGCGCCGTACGGATCAGTCCCGCGCAGGCGGCGGCGGGCAGATCGGTCACGGAATCCCCGAACCGGACGCTGTGGGCACCCCGGACCAGGACCACCAGCCGTGTCCCGTGGAGCCGCCGGTCCGCCAGATGCCGCTGCAGGTCGCCCAGCAGCGCGGACAGCCGCCGGTGGACGTCGTCGGCCCGCACGGCGGTGCCGCGGCCGTCCGGGGCCGCGCGCCGGTCGAGCAGGACGGCGTCGGGCGCGGCCGCCCCGGCAGCCAGCGCCTCCAGCAGACCGGCGAGGTCGGGGAAGCGCGCCGCTCCCGGAAGGTCCCGGCCGGGCCCGACGACGGCCCACCGGGAGCCGTCCTCCGACGGGGCGGGCCCGGCCAGCGGCCGCCAGGCGAGCCGGAAGACGCTGGGCTCGGCGGCGGCGAGCGCCGCACGCAGGGCCCTGGTCGTGGTGGGCCGCACCTGGAGGTCGTGGACGACGGCCACGGTCCGACCGGCGAGGTCGGTGACGCGGATGTCGAAGCCGCCGCCCGCCGTGGCGGTCACGGTGGAGCGCAGGGCGCCGGCCCCGCGGGCGTACAGCCGGACCGAGCCGATGGAGTGGGGGAGGAGCGTCCGGGGCTCCCCGTCCGTCTCCTGTGCCTCCTGCGTCGCCTGTGCTTCCTGTGTCCCCTGCGTGTTCTGCGTGTCCTGTGTCTCCTGTGCCTCCGTCCGCCGCAGGGCGAGGAGGACGGGGTGCAGGGCCGCGTCCATCAGCGCCGGGTGGAGCTGGAACAGGGCCGCGTCGGTGCCGTCATGGCCGTTCGGCGCGATCTCGCCGTGGAATCCGGCGTCGTCGCGCCACAGGCCGTGGAGGCGGAACTCCGGGCCGTAGGCGTAACCGCGTGCGTGAAGGTCCTGGTAGAGCCCTTCCACGGAGACCTCTTCCGCCGAAGCGGGCGGCCAGGTCGTCATGCGTCCTCACATCCTCGGTCCGTCATCCTTGTTCGGTCTCGACGGCCCCCGCGCCGGTGGCCTGGGCGTGGCACGTCCACCGCCCCAGCGCCGTACGGGAGTGCAGCGTCAGGGCGTGGCGGTCGGCCGCCTGCGGGACGCAGCTCACCCGGACGTCGACGGCGCCGCTGGAGGGCAGTGCGAGGGGTGCCTGGAGGACGACGTCCTCCAGGCGCTCGCAGCCCAGCCGGTCGGCCGCCCGGAGCAGCAGTTCCAGCATGCCGGTGGCGGGCAGCAGGACCGTGCCGTGCACGACGTGGCCGCCGAGCCAGGGGTGTTCGGACAGCGACAGGCTTCCCGTGAACACGGTGCCGCCGTCCGGCAGGTCGACCACCGCGGCGAGCCACGGGTGGCCGAGGGGGTCCAGACCCGCGTCCCGCAGGCCGGTTCCGGCCGGCTCCGCGGGCAGCCAGTGGCGGCGGTGCCGGAAGACGTGGACGGGCAGGTCGACGGTGCGCGCCCCGGGGTACAGGGCGCCCCAGTCCACCCGGGTGCCAATGGCGTTGGCACGGGCGAGCGCGGTGGCGAAGGCCGTCGCACCGCCCTGGTCCCGGTACAGGGTGGGCACCGCCGCGCCCTCGACGCCCGCGTCGGCCAGGATGTCGGCGACGGCCGCGGCCAGGACGGGATGCGGGGAGACCTCGACGAACTGCCGGTGCCCGGCGGCCACCGCCTCCCGCACGGCCGCGTCGAAGCGCACCGTCTCGCGCAGGTTGCGGTACCAGTACCCGGCGTCCAGCACGGTGTGGTCGACGCGGCGCCCCAGGGTCGCGGAGAACACCGGGGTGTGGCCGGGCCCGCACACCACGTCCTCCAGCAGCGCGAGGACCTCCTCGCGGACGGCGTCCATGTGCGGGCTGTGGGAGGCGTAGTCGACGGGCAGCCGCCGGGCGCGCACCCCCTCGCGGTCGCAGCACTCCAGCACCTCCGCGAGGGCGTCGGTGTCCCCGGCCA
Organism: Kitasatospora sp. NPDC059462; assembly: GCF_042749955.1. Lineage (NCBI taxonomy): Bacteria > Bacillati > Actinomycetota > Actinomycetes > Kitasatosporales > Streptomycetaceae > Kitasatospora > Kitasatospora sp. NPDC059462. The sequence continues at coordinate 23,317 of NZ_JBHYUU010000121.1, forward strand.
CCACGGTCGCCGCCGGGCCGTTCTCCACCGCCACCTCCACCCGGCCCGCCCAGGGGGCGATCAGGAGCGCGGTCCTTGCGGCGGGAGCGGCCAGCGAGGCCATCCCGCCCCGGGAGGTGACGTGCCGAAGGGCCCGGCTGCGCAGCGCGACGACGCGGGCCGCCTCCTCCAGGGACAGCACCCCGGCGACGTGCGCGGCGGCGATCTCGCCCTGGCTGTGCCCGATCACCGCCGCGGGCCGGACACCGTGCGCACGCCACAGCTCGGCGAGCGCCACGTACACGGCGAACAGGGCGGGCTGGACGTACTCGGCCCGCTCCAGGGGCGGTGCGCCGGGCGATCCGCAGGCGACGTCCTCGATGTCGACGTCGAGCCACGGCCGCAGGGCCTTGCCGCAGGCGTGCAGGGCGGACGCGAAGACGGGCGAGGCCTCCACCAGCGCCGCGGCCATGCCCGGCCACTGGGCGCCCTGCCCGGGGAAGACGAAGACGGGGGCCGTTCCGGGCAGGGCCCTTCCCCTCACGACCGTGGTGGACGCCTCGCCCCGTGCGAGGGCATCGAGCCCGTCCAGTAACGCGTCGACACCGCCGCCGACCGTGGTGGCGCGGTAGGGGAGCGCGCTGCGTGTCGTGGCCAGGGACCAGGCCACGTCGGCGGGGTCGACCGTCGGCGTGGTACGGACGTGCCGCGCCAGGTGGGCGGCCTGAGCCCGCAGGCCCTCCTCGCCGGCCCCGGACAGCGGCCACAGCCAGACCCCGGTCCCGTCCTTCCAGGCCCGACCGTTCCCGGCCCCGTCGTCCTCGGACGGGTGTCCGGGGGCGGCGGTCCGCAGGTCGGCCGGCGCCTCCTCCAGCACCGCGTGGGCATTGGTGCCGCTGATGCCGTACGCCAGGACCCCGGCCCGGCGCGGGCGCGGCCCGCGCGGCCAGGGCCGCGGCTCGCGCAGCAGCCGCACCGTACCCGCGCTCCAGTCGACGGCCGGTGTGGGGTTCTCCGCGTGCAGGGTTGCGGGCAGCTGCTCGTGCTGGAGGGCCAGCACCATCTTCACCACGCCGGCCAGGCCCGCCACGGCGGTGGTGTGCCCGATGTTCGTCTTCACCGAACCGATCCACAGCGGATCCTCGGGCGTCCGGTGGCGGCCGTAGCAGGCCTGGAGCGACGCCGCCTCCACCGGGTCCCCCGCGCGGGTCCCCGGGCCGTGCGCCTCGACCACCCCGACGTCCCCCGGTTCCAGACCGGCGTCGCGCAGCGCGGCACGGATGACGGCCTGCTGGGCGGGCCCGCTCGGGGTCGTCAGCCGGTCGCTGGCCCCGTCCTGGTTGACCGCGCTGCCGCGCACGAGGGCGAGCACCGGGTACCCGGCGGCCCGGGCCCGCTCCAACGGCATCAGCACCACCGCGGCGACGCCCTCGGCCGGGGCGAACCCGTCCGCCTCGGCGGCGAAGGCCTTGCAGCGCCCGTCCGCGGCGTACACCTTCAGCCGGGAGAACCACTTCAGCTGCTCGGGCGAGGCGATCACGGTGGCGCCGGCGGCGATCGCCACGTCGCACTCGCCGGCCCTCAGCGCCCGCACCGCGAGGTGCAGGGCCACCAGGGAGGACGAGCACGCGGTGTCCACCGTGAGCGCCGGACCGTTCAGCCCCAGGGCGTAGGCGATCCGGCCCGACGCCACGCTGGCCTGCGTACCCGTGAGGACGTAACTCTCCAGTCCGGACGGGGCGTTGCCGGTCAGCCGGCTGTAGCCGCTGTCGTTCATCCCCACGTAGACGCCGGTGCGGGTGCCCTCCAGGCCCCTCGGGGCGATGCGAGCGCGCTCCAGCGCGTGCCAGGTGCTCTCCAGCAGCAGCCGCTGCTGCGGGTCCATCGCGGACGCCTCACGCGGGCCGATCCCGAACACCTCGGCGTCGAAGCCCGCCACGTCGTCGAGGAAGCCCGCCGCCCGTACGTAGGTGGTGCCCTCGACGGTGTGGTCCGGGTCGTAGAGCCCGTCCATCTTCCAACCGCGGTCCCGTGGCAGCGCCGTGGCCGAGTGCTCGCCCGCCGCCAGCATCCGCCAGAGCCCCTCCGGGGACGTCGCGGGCCCGGTGAACCGGCAGTCCATCCCCAGGACGGCGATCGGGACCCGCGTCTGCTCGCGGGGTGCCGCAGTCGTGGACGATTCGGTGGACATCAGGACCGCTCCTTTCGCAGAGGCTGCGGCGGGTGCGGCAGATCCCCTGCCATGGAGGTGCTGGAAGGTCCGGCGCCCGCGCCTCGGCGGCGTGTCCGGAGAGCGGCGGGACACAGGACCCGCCGCGGGGGAGGAGCGGCGATCACCGTTGCCCGTCGGGGTCGGTACCGCTTCCGGAGTGAAGCCGCCGTCATGGGAAACGATGCACGATTCTGCCGGGGCGGCCTAGACTCCCGCGCTGGTCGATGTGTGAAAGCGTTGAAACCCGGGCGGGCCCCGGAGGGGCGTCGGCCCGCACCGGTTCGGCCGGTGGCCGGCCCTCGCCGGGTCGGCCCGGGACGCTGCGGGGGACGTCTACCGGTCGGTCAGGTGATCTGCCGGATGACGGTGGCGAGGTTCCAGTAGGCGACCTCGGTGTGGAAGCGCCCGTCAGGGGCGAAGGTGAAGATGCTCAGCCCGTGCTTCGTGAAGCGGCGGCCCATCACGGCGTTCTCGGTGAGGCCGGGGAAGTGCCCGGCTACCGTGGCGGAGAGCGTCCACCGGGTGCCGATGGCGCCGTTCTCTCCCACGAGGTAGCCGTCGAGGGTGAGTTGGTGATCGTGGAACGCGGTGAACCAGGTTTCCCCGGCCCTGCGGAGCCCGGGCTTGTCCTCCACCGCCATCTCCACGGCGAGGTCCTCCACGCGGAGGTCGTCGGCGTAGCACGCCAGGTACCCTTCGAGGTCGTCGGCGGACACGGCGTTCGCCCAGGTGCGGAACAGCTTGTCTCGTTCTACGGGGATGTTCATGGTTCCTCCGTTGCCCGTCTGCGGGATGGCTTCCGAGGAGTCCGGCCGGGGCTCGGGGCGCGCCTGTGCGTCC